>JAIFMP010000133.1 GCA_020048405.1 Hydrogenophaga sp. | reverse complement strand
CACAAACCACCACGGCAGCGGCACTGACGCTGGCCTTGACGAGCACGGATGCAGCGCAGACACAGGCGCTGGTGATGGGGTTGCAGCGGTAGTTACCCAGCATAGGGGGGCGTGTGGCTGTGCGCCCAAGCACGTCAGGGCATTGCAGGTATTCGCACGACGCAGAGAGGCGGTTTTTACAATCCCCGGCACTAGCCCCATGGCGGGTCGCGCGCCGCCCATTACCCCAAACGGCCCGTTGTGGTGGATTGATAGCTCTATGTTGGCAATCGGATCGACGGACAGCTTTGGAGCCCTACACGCACTACCAAAATTGGCGGCTGAAAGTAGTGTTATACTTTTAGCTTCAGCGGCTGTAGCTCAGCTGGATAGAGTACTTGGCTACGAACCAAGGGGTCGTGGGTTCGATTCCTGCCAGCCGCACCAAAAGGGAAAACCTGCAACAGAAATGTTGCAGGTTTTTTTTTGGCGAGTTCGGCAGGTCGCACCTGCCAAGAGGTGAAAGGCCGCCACTCGATTACCGTGAGCAAGTCCAAGAGTGCGTTTGAGCGTCCATTGAAACGTAAGCTTCTGGGGGTACGGCGTGACAGCGCAATGAGTCAGCAAAAACCGAGTGGCCAAAATTTGAATTGGGGTGTCATGCACGCGGTGCGCCCGGTTATTCTTGACCGCCTGTGAGTAGCGGAGCTGCCCGTTGCTACTGGCTCTTGGAAAAATATACAAACATGATCATTCAGCCTGTTGTTTTGTGTGGCGGATCGGGCAGCCGCTTGTGGCCGCTCTCGCGCGAGCAATACCCCAAACAACTTTTGCAGTTGGCTGGACCAAACAGCCTGTTGCAAGACACCGTTTTGCGTTTGCAGGGAATGACTGACGCCGTGGCGCCACCTCTTTTTGTGGGCAATGCCGAGTACAGGTTTATTCTGGCTGAGCAGTTGCGGCAGGTTGGTGTTTCGGGCGCAACACTGGTTCTTGAGCCTGTTGGTCGCAACACAGCCCCAGCGCTGACTCTTGGTGCACTGGGCGCAATGGTGAGTGGCCAAGACGTGGTGATGGTGGTGATGCCGGCTGACCACGTTATTTCGGATGTTGCTGCGTTTGTGGCCGCAGTCGGTGCGGCCATGCCGTTGGCTGAGTCTGGCAAGTTGGTGACTTTTGGCATCACCTGCACATCTCCAGAAACCGGGTATGGGTATATCCGCCGTGGTTCGGTGTTGCCAGATGGTGTGGCCTACACGGTTTCGGAGTTTGTTGAGAAACCCAATGCCTCTGTTGCCCAGCGGTATGTTGACGATGGCGGCTTTTATTGGAATGGCGGCATTTTTGTGGTCCGGGCGTCTGTTTGGCTGGAAAAAATTCGCCATTTGCAACCGGCGATCGCGTCTGCTTGCCAAGCCGCCTTTGATCAGCGACAAACAGATTTGGATTTTTTGAGGCCCAGCAAAGCAGCATTTGAATCCTGCCCTGCTGACAGTATTGATTACGCGGTCATGGAGCGTCTCGCCTGCCAGGCTCACAACACGGGGGAAGTGGTCGTTGTGCCTCTTGACGCTGGGTGGTCCGATGTGGGTGCCTGGAGTGCTGTGTGGGACATTGGTGCCAAGGATGCACAAGGGAACGTGTTGGTCGGGGATGTTCAGGTGCATGGCACCACCAATACCCTGGTCATGGCCCAAAGCCGCTTGGTTGCTTGTGTGGGCTTGACCGACGCAGTCGTGGTGGAAACCGCCGATGCGGTGCTGGTGGCCAGCCGCAGCCATATTCAGCAGGTTAAGGATGTGGTGAGCCAATTGAAGGCGGCAGGTCGGAGTGAGGCGCTGAGCAGTCGCAAAGTACACCGTCCATGGGGCTGGTACGACAGCGTGGATGCAGGACAGCGCTTTCAAGTGAAGCGCATAGTTGTGAATCCCGGTGCAAGTCTGAGCCTCCAGATGCACCATCACCGCGCGGAGCATTGGGTTGTGGTGCAGGGCACGGCGCGTGTGACACGGGGCAATGAGGTTTATCTGGTGTCTGAAAATCAGTCCACCTACATTCCTTTGGGCGAGAGGCACCGGTTGGACAATCCTGGGAAGGTCCCGCTTGAGATGATCGAGGTGCAGTCGGGCAGTTATCTCGGCGAAGACGACATCGTGCGTTTTGATGATGTGTATGGGCGCTGACGTGCCCGGCCTGTTGTGTTTCCCCTCAATGGGTGTTTGCTATTGCAGCAGTTGCATTGTTAGGAGTAGGTGATTTATGCGGCATTCCGCGTCACTGATGCGCATTGGCGTGCACGCTGTTGATTGGTTGGCATTCGCTGGTGCGGGTGCGTTGTCTTTTGTTTGGCGATTTGACCTGGGGGCTGATTCGCACAACGCGATGTACGCGCAGCTGGTTTTCGGCGGCGCGTCGATCATGTTGTTGGCATCTTCTCTCGTGTACCGGTCGTGGCGAGGTGGACAACTGCTGGCCATGCTCGGTCGTGTGGGGCTGAGCTGGCTTATCACCTGGGGTGTGTTGATGACTTGGCTGGTGCTGACTCAGACGGCCATTGACTACTCGCGCTTGTGGCTCGCATGGTGGGCAGGTTCCTCGCTGGTGCTCTCCTGGCTGGCGCGGGTGGCTGTCTATCTGATGATGTCTGGCCTGCGCAGCATGGGTGTCAACCACATGAAGGTCTTGATGGTGGGGGCAGGGGGGTCTGTTGCGGCCATTCGTCGCCGCGTCAAGGCGTCGGCGTGGACTGGCTTCAAGGTGGTCGGTGTCACCTCTGCGCAAAACGAAAAAGCCCTGGACTATGCCGTCCAGAATTTGCAACCCGACGAAGTCTGGATTTTCCAGCCTCCCGGGGATGTGAAGGGTATTCAGCGCGTCTTGCACTCATTGCGCCACAGCACTGCCAACATCAGGCTCGTACCCGATATGGAGATGCTCCAGTTCATGAACCATGGGGTGACCATGGTGCTGGGTGTCCCCATGTTGGATATTTCAAGCTCGCCCATGGCAGGCATGAATTTGGTGCTGAAATGGCTTGAGGACAAAGTTCTGGGATTGCTTATCCTGATCTTGATTTCGCCCGTCTTGTTGGCGATTGGCATGGCTGTCAAGTTCACATCACCGGGGCCCGTGCTGTTCAAGCAAAAGCGTCACGGATGGAATGGAGAGCAAATCAACATTCTGAAATTCCGCAGCATGTACGTGCACCAGGAAGATGCCACTGTTTCGGTGACGCAGGCCACCAAAGGTGATCTGCGGATAACTCCGCTGGGCAAGTTTTTGCGTTCTACCAGCTTGGACGAACTGCCGCAGTTCATCAATGTTGTGATGGGCAATATGAGCATTGTTGGGCCTCGCCCGCATGCAGTTGCCCACAATTTGGAGTATCGCGAGCACATTCCCCGGTACATGCTTCGGCACAAAGTGAAACCCGGCATCACCGGGTGGGCTCAAGTCAATGGTTTCAGGGGCGAGACAGACACCATGGAGAAAATGGAATTGCGAGTGCAAGCCGACCTTTATTACATCGAAAACTGGTCATTGTGGCTCGACATCAAGATCATCATCTTGACTGTTTTCAAGGGCTTCATCGGAAAGAATGCGTACTGAAAGCTGCCCAAAATGAGCAAGGCGTTCACCCGCGAATCAGAGACCGACGACGATGAAGTGCCTTCCCTGCCGTCGGCCGCGCAGGGCAAAAACTACATCACGCGGGCAGGGTACGAGCGGCTTCGCGGCGAGTTACTGGAGCTGATTGACAACGAAAGGCCCAAAATTGTCGAGGTTGTGCATTGGGCTGCCAGCAACGGTGACCGCTCCGAAAACGGTGACTATCTTTACGGCAAGAAGCGCCTGCGCGAGATTGACCGCCGCATTCGCTTTTTGACAAAGCGGCTGGAAATTGCCGAAATCGTGGATCCCTCGGTTCACCAAGGTTCGGACCAGGTTTATTTTGGTGCAACCGTGACGTGTGAGTACCAGGATGGCCGACGCGTGACAGTGACCATCATGGGCATTGACGAAGCTGACAGCTCGTTGCAACAAGTCACTTGGGTGTCTCCGCTCGCCAAGTCGCTGCTTCGCAGCCGTGTGGGTGATGAGGTCGCACTCCAAACTCCCACGGGTTTGCAACCGGTGGAGGTGCTGGCCGTCAGCTACGGCTGATGCCGGTCTTTGGTGTGTTTGATTCGCTGCGCTTTCAGCACCGACGGGGTTCGCTTGAGCGCTTTCAGTATGTGGGCCATGTGCTCACGATCCCGCACCGCGACCGCAAACCGCAAATCCGTGGCGTGTTGCAAGCGCTCTTCACTCATCTCGACATGGAGGATGTCAGCCTCCGCCGTGGCCAAGGTTGAAGCCACTCGGGCCAGAACGCCTTTTCCGTTTTCGACGGTCACCAGCAGCGCCGCGTCGAACGCCCGCACCGGTTCATCCGACCACTCAACTTCCAGAAACCGTTCGCGGTCTCGTGCCAGCAATCGGCGGCCAACGGTGCAGTCTTCGGCATGCACCACCAGGCCCTCTCCCCTGCCCAGGTAACCGATGATTCGGTCTCCTGGTATGGGGTGGCAGCAACTCGCGTACTGAACCGAGCCGCCCTCGCTGCCGTCCAGAGTCACCGTTCCCTGGCTGATGGATTCATGCTGAGGTGAATAGCGTTCTTGGCTGATGAGCACCATGTCGGGTTTGACGCCTTGTTCTGTCAACAAGAGCGCCAACTTTTTGCTGACCATGCCGGCAATTCGCTTGCCCATCCCGATGTCGGCCAGCAACTCGTCTTTGCCTCTATTTCCGGTAAAGCGCAGTAACTTGTCCCAAACAGCGTGATGTGTTCCTTGATCGCTGGGCAACTCTGATATGCCCTCTACTCGCAGCGCTTGGCTGAGCATTTTCTCTCCGAGCGCACGAGAGTCGCCTTGGGCCATGGTTTTGAGGTGATGTCGAATTTTGGAGCGGGCACGGCCGGTGCGCACGAAACTCAGCCACGCAGGGTTGGGCATGGGGGCATCGGCGGTGATGATTTCCACCACGTCACCGTTGCGCAGCTCTGTGCGCAGGGGAACCTGTTCCCCATTGATGTTGGCTGCCACAGCCCGGTTGCCGACGTTGCTGTGGATGGCATACGCAAAGTCGACCACTGTGGCCCCGCGCGGCATGGACATGATCTTGCTTTTTGGCGTGAACACATAGACCGCATCTGGGAACAGGTCGATCTTGACGTGATCCCAAAACTCGGCCGCGTCTTTGGTCTCGTGCTGTATGTCCAGAAGTGATTGCAGCCATTGGGTGCCCAAGCGGGTCGCTGCTTCGCTTTCGGGTGATGCGGCTTTGTACAGCCAATGTGCTGCCACGCCCGACTCGGCGACCACGTCCATGGCCGACGTGCGGAGTTGGAACTCCACGTTGGTGCCGAACGGGCCCACGAGCGTGGTGTGCAGTGATTGATAGCCGTTCACCTTGGGGATGGATATGTAATCTTTGAATCGCCCAGGTAGCGGCTTGTACATCTGGTGCAACACACCCAGCGCGGTGTAGCAATGGGACAGGTCTTCAAAAATCACCCTGAAGCCGTACATGTCGGTGACTTGTGCGAAGGTGAGGTGCTTGTCGTCCATCTTCCGGTAGATGGAATACAGCGTTTTTTCGCGACCCAGGACCCTGGCATGCAGGTGGTTTTCGTCCAGCGAATCGCGGACCTCGGACTGAACACGGCTGATCAGGTCTTTGCGGCGCGCGCGCGCCCGATGAACGGCCTTGGCCAGTACTGCATAACGCCAGGGGTACAGGTGCTTGAAACAGAGCTCTTGCAATTCCCGAAACGTGACGTTCAGTCCCAGCCGATAGGCAATGGGGGCATAAATGTCCAGTGTTTCGCGTGAAATACGGCCCCACTTGGCACGCGGCATGTCTCCCATCGTGCGCATGTTGTGGCTGCGGTCGGCCAGTTTGATGAGGATGACCCGCACATCTCGCGCCATGGCCAGCAGCATTTTGCGAAAAGATTCCGCCTGGTTTTGTTCGCGGGTATCGAACTCCAGCTTTTCAAGCTTGGTCAGGCCGTCAACGAGTTCTGCCACCGGCGCACCAAACCGTTCGATGAGGTCGGACTTGGAGATGCCGCAGTCCTCCATGGCGTCATGCATGAGCGCAGCCATGAGGGCCTGCGCGTCGAGTTTCCACTCGGCACATTGCACAGCCACGGCAATGGGGTGGGTGATGTAAGGGTCACCGTTCTTGCGCAGCTGGCCCAAATGTGCCTCGTCAGCGAAGCGGTAAGCCTTGCGAACGGCTTCAATGTCAGCATCAGACAGATAGTCGAGTTTGGCTGTCAGGGCCGCGAAACTCGCTGCCGCTGCGTTGGCTGCTGCGGTGTTGACAGGGGGCGTGACAAGGGGGGCTCGGCTCATGCCCCTACTTTACCTTCACCATGAAAAAAGCACCGCGTGCGGTGCTCTTTTTTGGAAGCGCAGTGCCAGCTCAGGTCGGCACTTTCTTCAGCATTTCGATCCCGACCTTGCCTTCTGCGATTTCGCGGAGCGCGGTGACGCCGGGTTTGTTTTTGCTTTCAACCTTGGCCGAATGACCTTGGCTCAGCATGCGGGCGCGGTATGTGGCCGCTAGCACGAGCTGAAATCGGTTCGGGATCTTTTCGAGGCAGTCTTCAACTGTGATACGGGCCATGTGTTGTTCGCGGGGGCGCGGTCTCGTTTGGGGTCAGGGAATTTGCAGGTTGCTGAAAGTGTCAGCTTTGGCGCGCCGTTGTGCCGTGTATTTCAACCGTTGGGCGTGCACGATTGATTTGAGGTCAAAAAGCGCCAGTTCGAAGCGTTCGTTGATTATAACGAAGTCAAATTCTTTGACGTGGGCCACTTCTTTGGCTGCATTTTGCAAACGCACATCGATGACATCGGGCGAGTCTTCGCCCCTGCGTTGAAGACGCGATTTCAACTCGGCCCAACTGGGCGGCAGGATGAATACGAGGATCGCATTCTGAAAAATTTGTTTGACCTGAATCGCACCCTGGTAATCAATCTCAAGAATGATGTCACTGCCCTGGGCAATGCGTTCTTCTATGGCCTGCTTGGATGTTCCATAGCGGTTGCCATGGACATTGGCCCACTCCAGAAACGCGCCTTGCAGCACCATTTGGTCAAACTGGGCATTGGACACAAAGTAGTACTCGCGGCCGTGCATTTCCTGGCCACGGGGTGCGCGGGTGGTGTGTGACACCGAGTGGCTCAGCCGTGCATCAACTTCCATCAAGGCGTTGACCAAGCTCGACTTCCCCGCTCCGCTGGGGGCTGCCACCACAAACAAATTGCCGGGGTATTCCATGACGTTCCTGTGGCGCTGGGCCGGTGTTATTCGATGTTTTGAACCTGCTCGCGCATTTGCTCGATCAAGACTTTCATGTCCACCGAAATGCGTGTGAGTTCCAGGCTGGATGACTTGGAGCCCAGAGTGTTGGCTTCGCGGTGCATTTCCTGGATGAGAAAGTCCAACCGTTTGCCTAATTCTCCACCCGCCATGATCAGTCGAGCGACCTCCTCCAGGTGAGATGCCAGGCGAGTGAGCTCTTCAGCAACATCAATGCGGATCGCAAATGCCGTTGCCTCGCTCAGCGCTCTGTCCCGAGCGGCCTCGCTGTCCACTGGGGTGGCAACACCCAGGGCTTCCTGCCAGCGGTCCAGAAACCGCTGACGCTGTTGCTCCACCAATTGCGGGACCATGGGTTTGGCCTGTGCAGCCAGAGAAGCGAGCTGAGTGACGTGTCCGGACAGCATGCTGGCCAACCGTTCGCCCTCTCGGGCGCGAGCAGACTTGAGGGCTTCCAGGCCGTTTTTGGCCAGTCGAACCAGTTCATCGGGCAAGCCGGTGGTGCCGGTCACCTGGCGGCTGGTCAGGCTCAACACCTCGGCCACAGAAAATGCAGCCGCCGTGGGCAGCCAGGCCCTGACCCCGTCTTGAATGGACACCAAACGTTGAAGTTCGGTTGTGGTCGGCGCTTTGAGTCCGCCTTCCTGGCGGCCTTCAATCCAAGCCCGGATTTCCACTTTTCCACGCCGCAATTCGCTGGTCAGCAATTCTCTGAGTGCGGGTTCGGCTGCTCTGAGTTCATCGCTCAGTTTGAACGTGAGGTCGAGAAACCGGCTGTTGACAGACCGCATTTCCAAGCCCAACGGGGCGCTGGGCGGTGCATCAGCCGGGGCGGGGCCACTGTGCACGGTGGCGTATCCGGTCATGCTGTAAACTGCCATTGGCTCTGTCCCTTAGGGTAAAACTGGCCCACGCGATCACCAAACGATCACCCCACGGGCACAAAACTCGATTATGTCAAAGGTCAAACCAGCACCCCTTCCGCCAGAGACGGTCATTGGGGGTTACCGGATCGTTCGCAAAGTGGCTGCGGGCGGCTTCGGCGTGGTGTACCTCGCCCTCGACCCTCAGGGCCAACAGGTGGCCGTCAAGGAATACCTGCCTGCGTCGCTGGCCTCGCGCGGGGCTGGTGAAATGTCGCCCCAGGTGCAGCCTGACAAGCTGTCGTTGTACCGGTTGGGGCTGAAAAGCTTTTTTGAAGAGGGCCGTGCTCTTGCCCAGATTTCGCACGCGTCGGTGGTCAGCGTGCTCAATTTTTTCCGCGAGAACGACACTGTTTACATGGTGATGAACTACCTTGAAGGTGCGTCCCTTCAGGACTTCATCATCACGGCGCGGGAACTGAAGAAGCAGAAGGTGTTCCGCGAGTCCACCATTCGGTCGCTGTTTGACGAAGTCCTTCGGGGTTTGCGCATCGTGCACCAGCACAAGATGCTGCACCTCGACATCAAGCCCGCCAACGTTTTTGTCACCGACGAAAACAAAGCCGTGCTGATCGACTTCGGGGCTGCGCGCGAAGTGCTGAGCAAAGAGGGCAGTTTTGTTCGCCCTATGTACACGCCTGGTTTTGCTGCCCCCGAGATGTACCGCCGGGACAGTGCCATGGGCCCCTGGACCGACATCTATGCCATTGGTGCGTGCATTTATGCCTGTATGCAGGGTTACCCGCCCAACGATGCGCCGCAACGTCAAGAGAAAGACCGCTTGTCGCTCGCGTTGTCCCGCTTGCGGGGGGTGTATTCAGACAACATGATCGAAGTGGTCGAGTGGTGCATGGCGCTCGACCCATTGTCTCGTCCGCAATCGGTATTTGCCTTGCAAAAAGAACTCAGCCGTGAAACCGAGCGCAGCTACACCAAGCTGTCCATGTCCGAAAAAATGCGCTTGCAACTCGACAATTTACTGGGAGTGGACGGTAAATCGAGCAAACCCAAGGCCGACTCGGGTAAACCCAAATGAAGTTTTCGGTTTTTCAGGTCAGTCGACGGGGAGGGCGCAACCGGAACGAAGACCGCATGGGGTATTGCTACACCCGTGAGTCCGGCCTGTTTGTGCTGGCCGATGGCATGGGAGGTCACCCCGACGGTGAAATAGCAGCGCAATTGGCTCTGCAAACGGTCTCTGCCTATTTCCAGAAGGCTGCTCGGCCGACCATTGACGCGGTGCCCGAGTTTCTCTCGAGTTCGCTGATGTCGGCTCACCACCAGATCCTTCGTTATGCCACCGAAAAAGGCATGCTCGACTCGCCTCGCACCACATTGGTGGCTGCTGTGCTGGAGCGCGGCATGATCCACTGGGTGCATTGCGGTGACTCGCGGCTGTACCTGGTGCGGGATGGGCAACTGGTCACCCGCACCCGCGACCACTCCTTCAGCGAGCAGCATGCCCACCTGCATCTCCGTCCTGAGCAAATCAACCGCAACATCCTGTTCACTTGTCTGGGGTCTCCCCAGCGCCCTATATACGACGTATCGGGTGGTGTGCCCTTGCAGCAGGGGGACAAAGTGCTTCTGTGTTCCGACGGGTTGTGGGGTGCCTTGGGCGACCAGGAGATCGTGAACCACCTGTCGGCTTTCCCAGTGGCCCAAGCGGTGCCCGAGTTGGCCGAGCGCGCGCTGCGAAAGGCTGGCAGCTCCAGCGACAACGTGACCGTGCTGGCACTGGAATGGGAAACGCCAGACGGATTCGAATCCACCCAGGGCGTTTCGGCCGATTCCGTTGGGGAGAGTTTTTTTGAGTCAACCATCCAGGGCAGTTCTTTGGAAACCGTGGCCGACGACATGGACGATGCCGCCATAGAGCGCTCAATTGCCGAAATCAACGAAGCCATACGCCGCTCCGCTGCCCGCAAGGGATAACCGCCGGGGCGCGCCGAAGGGCGCCTTTTACTTTTCACACCACATGACACTCTTTGTCCGTTCGGGCGGCCGCGCCGCTGACCAGTTGCGCCCCGTGCGCATCACCCGCCGCTACACCGTTCACGCCGAGGGTTCGGTACTGATCGAGTTTGGCAATACCAAAGTGCTGTGCACAGCCTCGTTGGAAGACCGGGTGCCGCCTCACCAGAAGGGCACGGGCGAGGGCTGGGTCACGGCTGAATACGGCATGTTGCCCCGCGCCACGCACACCCGCAGCAGCCGTGAGGCCGCCAAAGGCAAACAGACCGGGCGCACGCAGGAAATCCAGCGGCTCATTGGCCGCTCGTTGCGCGCCGTGTTTGACCTGAAACTGCTGGGCGAACGCACCCTGACGCTGGACTGCGACGTGATCCAGGCCGATGGCGGTACCCGTACCGCCGCCATCACCGGTGCCTATGTGGCCGCTGCCGACGCCGTGGCCACGCTGCTGGCCAGCGGCGCGCTGAAACAAACCCCCATCAATGGCCCAGTGGCCGCCATTTCGGTGGGGATCGTTCAAGGCACCCCGCTGCTCGACCTGGAATACACCGAAGACTCGGCGTGCGACACGGACATGAACGTGGTCATGACCGGTGCGGGCCATTTTGTGGAAGTGCAGGGCACCGCAGAGGGCGCAGCCTTCACTCGCGCCGAAATGGACCAGTTGTTGGCCCTGGCCGACAAAGGTGTGGCCGAGCTGGTGGCTCTGCAAGCTGCGGCGCTTGCTGATTAAAAGCAGAGCTTCCTACGCAATACCATCAACGGTTTTTGCCACTTTTTATATAAATAATGAAACTGGTACTGGCATCCAACAACAAGGGCAAGCTGGCCGAGCTGCAAGCCCTGTTCGCGCCGCTGGGTGTGCAGCTGGTGCCGCAGTCGGCACTGGGCATCAGCGAGGCGGCCGAGCCGTTTCACACCTTCATTGAAAACGCGCTGGCCAAAGCCCGCCACGCGGCGCGTGAGTCGGGTCTGCCCGCCGTGGCCGATGACGCAGGCCTGTGTGTGGATGCCTTCGGCGGCCAGCCCGGCGTGCAGACTGCCTACTACGCCACCCGGTTTGGCTACCCCAAAAGTGACGACAACAACGTGCGCGCCCTGCTGGAGCAAATGCAGGGCGTGGTCGACCGCCGCGCAGCACTGGTCAGCACCCTGGTCGCAGTGCGCAACCCGGACGACCCCGAACCGCTGGTGGCCGTGGGCCGTGCGCCCGGCCTCATCACCGCCGAGCCGGTGGGCGAGCACGGCTTTGGGTTTGACCCTGTCATGTTCCTGCCCGAGTTCGGCAAGACATTTGCACAGTTGCCGCCCGACGTCAAAAACGCCCACAGCCACCGGGGAAAGTCCAGCCGCCAGATGGTGGCCCTGATGCGCGAGCACTGGTTTGCCTGACATTCCCATTCAGGTGGTGCCCCCCGCGCCCGCCGACAATCCGTTCGACGTGGTGCACCTCATGCGCCCCGGTACGCTGAACCTGGCGGCGTTGCCACCCCTGTCGCTGTACATCCACCTGCCGTGGTGCCTGAAAAAGTGCCCGTATTGCGATTTCAACTCGCACGAATTCAACCCGCAAAAAGGGCGCAGCGGCAGCGCCGACGCCCTGCCCGAGCAGGCCTACCTGGATGCCCTGTGCGCCGACCTTGAAGCTTCGCTGCCCCTTTTTTGGGGCCGCCCGGTGCACAGCATCTTCATTGGGGGAGGTACCCCCAGCCTGTTTTCACCGGCGTCCATTGACCGGCTGCTGGGCGACATCCGCGCCCGCGTGAAGCTGGATGCCGACGCCGAAATCACCCTGGAGGCCAACCCGGGCACGTTTGAGCGCGACCGTTTCCGTGCCTACCGCGCAGCGGGTGTGACGCGCCTGTCGGTGGGGGTGCAGAGCTTCAACGACGAGCATTTGGCTGCGCTGGGCCGCGTGCACAACGGTGCCCAGGCCCGTGCCGCGCTGGAAGAAGCGGCCAGCTGCTTCGACACCTTCAACCTCGACCTGATGTACGCCTTGCCGGGCCAAACGCTGGCGCAGTGCCAGGCCGATGTGCGCACCGCGCTGTCGTTTGCGCCGCCTCACCTGTCGGTGTACCACCTCACCATCGAACCCAACACCCTGTTTGCAAAGCACCCGCCCACGGTACCGGAAGACGACGATGCGTACGACATGCTCGACGCCATCACCGAAGCCACCACGGCTGCCGGCATGGACCGCTACGAAATTTCAGCCTACGCCAAGCCGGGCCACCGCTGCTGGCACAACCTGAACTACTGGCAGTTTGGCGACTACCTCGGCCTGGGGGCCGGGGCGCACAGCAAACTCAGCTTTGCCCACCGCGTGGTGCGCCAGGTGCGCGCCCGCGAGCCCAAGCTGTACATGGCGCAGGCCCTTGCAGGCAACGCCGTGGTGCAACACAACACCGTGGCCCGCAGCGAGCTGCCGTTTGAATTCATGCTCAACGCCTTGCGCCTGCGTGAAGGCGTGCCGCTGGCGATGCTGACCGAGCGCACCGGTCTGCCAGCCAGCGCCTTTGCCGCTGCGCTGGACGAAGCGGAACGCAAAGGCCTGCTCGCGCGCGACTGGCAGCGCCTGTGGCCCACCGAGCGGGGATTTGACTTTTTGAGCGATTTGCAGGCACTCTTCCTGCCTTGAGCTGACACGTCAGCACCCAGCCAACCATCAGGAGGGGTCACATGTTCACCGTTTTTGGCACCAGCGGCACCCTGTTCAAAGGCCCCATGGAGGAGCTGCAGCGCGTGTCCCGCACCTTGGGCTTGGGGCGCACGCAACGCATAGACCCCTTGCGCGAGCACCAGGAGCAGGTCGACGAGCAGCCCTTCGCCGGACACCTTGCACAGCCCCAACGCGGCGCAGGCCATGCGCTTGGCCAACAGGCCCGCCACGAGTACGCCCGCGTGCAGCAGCCGCTGGTGCCCAGCCGCCACCCGCTGCAAACGGTTCGTGACGTGATGACGGCCAACGTGACCGCACTGCCCGTGACGGCCGATGTGCGCCACGGCTGGCAGGCCTTGATCGATGCTGGGGTGGGGCAGGCCCCTGTGGTGAATGGGCAGGGGCAACTGGTGGGCCTGCTCACGCGGGCCGAGTTGCTCAAGCTCGACCGCCTGCCTGCACCCGATCAGGCAGCGCTGGTCTGGCGTGCCCTGCTGATGCAGCCACTCGCTGAGGTGATGATCAGCCCCGTGCCTGCCGTGTTGCCCGAGACAGACATCCGCCGTGTGGCCCGTGTGCTGCTGGACACCCAGCTGCCTGGCCTGCCTGTGGTCGATGCCGACGACAAACTGCTGGGCTTTGTGTCGCGTAGCGACATCCTCAAAGCCGTGGTTCACGACCCGCCGCTGGACCTCTGGAGCTGAGGCAGTCCGGCCCAGGCTCAGAGTTGAACCACGGCCTCGCCCAGGCCTTCGAGGCGCACGAACACCCTGTCGCCACGTTTCACCGGCGTGTTGCCCGACCAGTTGCCTGTCGTCACCACTGTGCCGGCGCGCACCACCTGGCCGTGCCGCGTGGCATGCCGCAGCCAGGCCGGCAGCACCCAGAACGGGTCGGCCAGTGAATGCGTGCCGTTGAATGGCAGCGGCACGTGCTGCGCTGCTGGGGCCAGTCAAAGCGCTGGCCTGTGTGTGGCACCCAAGGGCCCAGCACCAGAGCGCCGTGCGACTGGGCATCGGCCATGCGGTCCCAGGCGCTGGCTTGTTGCGGCTGGGCCAGGCGCGAGCTGACCACCTCAATGGCTACACACATTGCGTCCACCAACTGCGGTGCGTTCTCGTGGGTGAGGGTGGCTGCCAGGGGGGCATCCACGTCGCAAGCCAGCCGCAGTGCCACTTCGGCTTCAACCCCGCCGTGATGCAGAGGCCAGGCGGGAGCGTGGGCCGGGCTGGTCCACACACCTTGTGGGTCCAGGGCGGCATGCGTCAGCTCGGCGTTGCGACCCGGCCCGCCCGATTTCCAGTGGCGCGCGGCGTCGGTCCCCTGCCAGCCCAAGGCTGTGGCCACCAAATCATTGACCCAATAGGCTTCCTGCGCTTGACTGATATGAAAAGTGTGCTCTGAATAAAGACCAGTTCTTCGCGACTGCAACAGGGCTTGGGCAGCCGCCCACACGTGGGCTGGGACCGCAGCTTCAGCGGCCTCGGGCCGCGAATCACTCTGTGCGGCAAGAGTATTGGAGCGTGGGGTGTGTGCCATGGATGGCTCAGCGCGGCAGGAGGGCCAGGCTGTCACACACCGCGCCGCCTGTGCCGCGCACCTTCATGGTCACACTTTGCCCGCTGTTCATCGCCGCCCACAGGGCGGGGTCCACCTGGCAGGTCCAGTTTTTACCTTTGGCGGATGCCAGATTCACCGTATAGGTCTCGGTGCGGCTGCCCAGGCGTTCGGCGCCAAGGGTGTTGAGGCTACCCCCACCCGCCAGATTGTTGGCCAGCAAGGGGGTCGGCCACGCGGGTGCCAGCGCCGAGCCACCCCGCAATGTGTCGGTGCGCAACACCTGCCAGCGGTTGATGCGGTAGCTGCACTTGTTGTCGTACACCGGTTCGCTCCGGTAGCGGGGGCTGCATTCCTGTCGCTTGCTGAAGGTGCCGTCACCCATGTCGGTCCGCACCTCCTGGCAGGTCTGGCCGTCCTGGATCTGGCGGGTGCTGCGCTGTTCGCGTGTGCTGTTGACGCTGTACGCACCGGTTGGCAGGCTGTCGCACCAGTCGGATGCCCTGACGGCCGTGAACCGCTCCACGGCCACCTGGCGTGTCCAGGCTTTGTCCACCAGCTGCACGGTTTCGTCGTGTTTGCTGAACAACTGGTACAGCCAGGACCCGGCGGCGACCAGCACCAGCAACACCAACCCAATCAACCACCGGTGGCCATTGCCTGCAGGTGTGTGGGTTGCAGCGGTGGGCTGTGCCGTCTTGGGTGTTGCTGCTGGTGCTGGCGCCGGCCCAGATGTAGGGGTGTCTGCCACCGGCGCAACGTCGGGGCTGCCGTCTTTGGGCGCACCGCAGTTGCCACAGAAGGCAGATGCCGCCGAACTTGGAGATTCACAGTAGCCGCAGAGCCAGTCTTTGCCTACAAACCGGTGGTCTTTTGCCTCGACTTCTTGCCCAGGCTCTGGAAAGTAGCGCTTGGCTGGGTCTTGCGCCGCCCCGCAATTGGGGCAGTGCCGATGGGTCTTGGCCAGCAGGCCGCGCGCGTCACACTGCGCGCAGTCCCACAACATTTCAAAGTACGGCTCTGACATGGCTGATGCGTGGCAGGTACAAGTGGGAGAGTGTGGGCCCAGAAACGAAAAAGCCCTTGAGCTTCAAGGGCTTGATCGATTTCTGGCGGAAGCGGTGAGATTCGAACTCACGGATGGTTTCCCACCGCCGGTTTTCAAGACCGGTGCAATCGACCACTCTGCCACACTTCCGAAGCGGCATATTCTAGCCCACGACCAATCTGATTCCTGGCATCACCCGCTCGGATTCGGCCCGCCGCTCCAGCGCCAGGCGCATGTTTTCCTGGGCGACTTCGGTGTGTTCTGTGGCCAGGGCTTGGGCACGGGTGCCTTCGCCGCGTTTCATGGCCTCCACCAGCATGTGGTGCTGGCGGTGGGCGTACAGCATCCAGTCGCGGTCCAGCGTGAGCGAACCCTGCATGGGCAACATGGCCGAGGCGGGGGCAAACGGCAGGCGGTTGTTCAATGCGACGGCTCGTTGCAGCGCGCGGTTGCCGCTGGCCACCAGCACCAGTTCATGGAAGCGGTCGTTCATGTTGGCATAGGCGGCGTAGCTGTCCAGCGTGAGCGGGTTGCCTGCGAGCAGGCGGTCGCCTTCGTCCAGGCAGGCCTGCAAATCACCTTGCAATTGGCGTGACACGCCGTGTTCAGCCACCAGGCGCGCGGCCATGCCTTCCAGGTGGCCGCGCACGGCAATGGCGTCTCGCACTTCCTGTGCGGTGAAGGGGCGTGTCACGTAGCCGCCGGTGTCGTTCACCTGTACCAGTCCTTCCTGTTCCAGTGTGACCAAGGCGGCGCGCACGGGCGTGCGGGATGCGCCCAGGCGCTCGGCCAGTTGCTGCTCGGCCAGCCGCTGGCCAGGCTCGAAGTCGCCTCGCAAAATCAGGTCGCGCAGCTGGATCGGCAACTGTACACTGAACAGAAATAACGGTATACCGTTTCACAATTTCAGGATACAGCCATGAAAGCAGAGCACAACGAACTCGTCACCCGCGTGGGGCCAGGCACGCCCGGCGGGCAACTGTTGCGCCAGTATTGGCAGCCCGTGGCTTTGCTGGACGAGTTCGATCCCGCGCTGGACCCGCGCATGGCCATTCGCCCGGTGAAGGCGGTGCGCCTGCTGGGGCAAGACCTGGTGTTGTTCCGCAACACGGACGGCGCGTTTGGCCTGATGGACCGCGACTGCCCCCACCGTGGCGCTGACCTGGCCTATGGCCGCAACGAGGGCGATGGCCTGCGCTGCCCGTTCCACGGCTGGAAGTTCGACATCACCGGCCAATGCACCCAAACACCTGCCGAGCCCACCGGTAGCACCTTGTGCACCCGCATCAAACAGCGCAGCTACCCGCTGGTGGAAAAGGCTGGGGTGCTGTTTGCCTGGCTTGGGGCCGAGGGCACCGAGCCCCCACCATTCCCCGCGCTGGACTGCTTCACCGCACCCGCTACGCACAGTTTTGCCTTCAAAGGGCTGTGGCACTGCAACTGGCTGCAGGCGTTTGAGGTCGGCATTGACCCGGCGCACGCCTCGTTTTTGCACCGGTTCTTCAACGACGAAAGTCTGGACGAAAGTTATGGCCGCCAGTTCCGCGGGGCCAGTCTGGGCGAGCTGGACGGCCAGCGCCTGCCCATGACCAAGGTGATGCGGGAATTCGACCGACCCGACATTTCGTTCGAGGCCATGCCCTACGGTCTGCGGCTGACAGCGCTGCGCCACATCAACGACGCCATCACCCATGTACGGGTGACCAATGCGGTGTTTCCGCAGACCTTCGTCATTCCGCTGTCTGAAACCATGACCATCACACAGATGCATGTGCCGGTGGATGACACCAAGAACTACTGGTACGCCTTATTCACCAGCTTTGCCGAGCCGGTTGACAAAACCACCATGCGGAACCAGCGGCTGGATGCCGTGACGCTGCCCGACTACATCCCCAAAAGCGGCCAGCACAACCAGTGGGGCTTCAACGCCGAAGAACAGCGCGACCGCACTTACCTTGGCATGGGTGAAAGCGACATCAACGTGCACGACCAGTGGGCCTGCGAAAGCATGGGTGCCATCCAAGACCGCACGCGGGAGCATTTGGGCACATCGGACAAAGTGATCATGGCCAACCGGCGAAACCTGATCAAAGCCATTGAAACCGTGCAGGCCGGTGGGCAGGCCCCGTGTTTGGCCGACCCGGCATTGGCGGCCCAGCGTTTTGGCCCCGACACGGTGGATGGCATTGCACCCGTCGCACAGTGGGCCCAGTGGTGGCGAAACGCCGTGGCAGCCAAACGCGCCGCGGCGCCTTGGCCCGGTGCCACCGATGTTGCCGCACCGGCTCCAGTGGCTTCCATCGATGGGATTGCCACGTGATTGCATCGTCCGCCACCTTTGCACACCGCTGCGGTGTTGATAGTGAACAACGCAATGCAGATGTGCGCCAGACCATCAAAAGCATTGAAAGCAGCGGGGTGGAGCTGGTGCGTTTGGGCTGGTGCGACACCCACGGCATGTTGCGTGGCAAAACACTCACCACGGCAGCCGCCATCAAAGCGCTGGACGATGGGGTGGGCATGGTGGGCACGCTGCTGCTGAAAGACACGGGCGACCGCACTGCATACAAGGTGTTCGAGCCCGGCGGCACCGCCGACCTGCCCGCCGGGTTTGCCGGCGCCAGCAACCTCATGCTGCTGCCAGACCCCTCCAGCTTTCAGGTGCTGCCCTGGGCGCCGGGCACAGGCTGGCTGCGTTGCCAGGCGTGGTTTCAAGACGGCACCCCTGTGCCGCTGGACACGCGGCGCGTGTTGCAAACGGCATTGGACAGGCTGGCCGAACGAGGCCTGGGCCTGGTGTGCGGGCTGGAGGTGGAGTTTCACATCTACCGCATCAAAGACACCCATCATGGCGCTGACCTGGACCCTGAGCTGGCCGCCTGGCCCGGCCTGCCGCCAGCGGTCAGCCTGATTCACCCCGGCTTCAACATGTTGTCGGAGGGCTGGGCCGACATGGCGGACGCGCCGCTGCGCATCGTGCAGCACACGGCGCAGGCGTTGGGCCTGCCACTCACTTCGCTGGAAATGGAACTGGGCCCCAGCCAGGTGGAAGCCGTGTTTGCCGCCACTGACGCACTCACCGCCGCCGACAACATGGTGCGCTTTCGCAATGGCGTGCGTCAGGCGCTGCGCCGCGCGGGCTACCACGCCACTTTCATGTGCAGGCCGCCGTTTGCACACATCATGTCCAGTGGCTGGCATTTGCACCAGTCGGTGGTGAACCTGGCCTCCGGGGCCAATGCTTTTGAGCGCACGGCGCCGGCACCCGGCACCAAGCCGTTGGACGCGTCGCACACGCTGTCAGACACCGGCAGTGCCTGGCTGGCCGGGCTGCTGGCCCATGCCCGGGGCATGACGGCGCTGTGTGCGCCCACCGTGAACGGTTTTGGCCGCTTTCAGCCCAACGCATTGGCGCCCCATGCAGCCGTGTGGGGGGCCGACAACCGGGGGGCCATGTTGCGCGTGGTGGGCGGCGCGGGCGACCCCGCCACCCGCATTGAAAACCGTTTGGGCGAACCCGCCGCCAACCCCTACCTGTACATGGCCGCGCAGGTGTATGCGGGGCTGGACGGTTTGGACCGTGGGCTGTTGCCACCGCTTGCCACCGAATCACCCTATGCCGCCGCAAGTGACCCCTGCAGGGCACTGCCGACCAGCTTGCCCCTGGCACTGGAGGCGCTGGCAGCAGACCAAACCCTCACCGACGGGCTGGGCGAAGATTGGGTGCGCTACTTCACCCGCGTCAAACAGTCAGAATGCCAGCGCCACGCCCAGGCTGAAGACAAGTTGGACTTTGAGCGCCGCGAGTACTTCAGCCGTTTTTGACATCGCCACACCTTTTGTTCACATGATCACCGTTCACTTTGTTGCCCACCACAACCCTTCAGACCCCGGTTCTGCCCAGGTCAGCGTCAAACCCGGCAAAAGCCTGATGCATGCCGCCCAGGCGGGCAATGTGGACGGCGTGGCCGCCGACTGTGGCGGCAGCCTGACCTGCGCCACCTGTCATGTGATGGTGCGCGAGCCCTGGCTGGGCAAACTGCCCGCCATGGGGCCAGACGAAGACAACATGCTGGACTACGCCGCTGCCGCCCGCCAACCCAACAGCCGCCTGGCCTGCCAGATCACCCTGACCGAGGCGCTGGACGGCTTGGTGGTGGACTTGCCAGATACGCAGTACTGATAGCTGTAAAACCAATACAGTCAAGCGCTGAAGCACAAAAAAGCCCGCAATTGCGGGCTTTTTGTATAGGCGGGCGATTCTGTCAGGCCGTGGGCACCGGCGCGCCAGAGTTCAC
>JAIFMP010000094.1 GCA_020048405.1 Hydrogenophaga sp. | reverse complement strand
CTTGGTCGGCATCAGCAACTCGATCTGTTCGCCCCATTCGCTCAAGCGTGGCACGTCGTCGCTGGCTGCTTGTGCCTTGCGGCTGAGCACCGGCACAGCCAAGCGCGTACCTGGCCAAGGCGTAACAACATTGCGAAAACTCACCAACCTGTCTTTCTGCGCCAGACGGGGCGTGGTGTCTCGGCCGTAGCCATTCAGGCCCCAGTGGTCTGGTCTGGACGACTCGCCCACCACCAGAACGTAGGTTTCTGGCTGGTCGCTCGCAGAGGCACTGCGGACTTGAAAGTCATGAGTTCGAATGCGGTCCGACGCCTGTTTGATACGCTCACGTTCGCCCAAAAAATCCCGAATACGAAAGAACACCCCAAGAGGGTATGAATCACTGAGTGTGAGTCCCATAGGCGTGGGCACATCGGTGATGGGTTGAATGTTCTCGGCCAATGTTGCATCAGCATCGGCAAACACACTGGACCCTGTCTGAGCCCAATCGAGTTCAAGCCACGCGTACTGCAGCAATGGAACGAGGCTGGTCAAAGCCAACCATTTCAACAAACGGTGGCGCGGCAATGGCGCAGCCTGCCATGCCAGGTGCAAAGTCACCAACAGCAACAGCGTGGCCAAGCCTCCACACAGCAACAAAGGCCCAGCACCCAAGTACTGAAGGGTTTCTGAAAAATTCGTTTCAGCGACGACTGCCAGCACATTTGCGCTGGACGGCTGTCCATACGTCAGCAGGTAATATGCTTCAAACGGCAGTAGCACATAAAACGGCAATAGTGCCAGCAACACCCAGCGTGGTCGCCTCGACCACGCTACCAATGCGACCAAGAAAACCAATGAAGGCGGAATGCCGCGAATTAATGCATCAGGCACATCCTCGGCGACAGCAACCCAAAGAACATTGGGTAACAGCAACAACGTCAGATGCAACAACGGGAAAAATCGGTATGTCACTTTGCCTCAGCTCGAAAAAAAACCCCGCTATTGCGGGGTTTTTTTAGCAGCAAACGATCACGAAGCAGCCCGACATTCTGCGGGTACATACTTGAAATTGGTTGCTGGCGTGGTGCATTTCCATGTAATCCCAGCCTCTGCAGCAGTTGGGGTGTAAGTCAACGCAACAGCTTTAGCGGCAGCGGTTCCGGTAACAAGTAGCACACCTGTTGCATCTGTGCAGGTCATGGATGCCGCGTTAGTTGTTGCAGTACTAAACACAGACACACCATTGCAAGCGCCGGTACCAATTGTTCCACCAGCATTCGCAATGTTTTCGCCGACAGTCGCTTTGGCACCCGACGCCATGAACGGTGTAGTCCTGATAAGCAGGCAGAGCCACAGCGGCCAAGATGCCGATGATCGCCACGACGATCATCAGTTCGATCAGGGTGAAACCCTTTTGCAGTGATTGCTTCATGTTGAACCTCCAGTAAGTAGTTGATGAGAAGCAAGGTTGTACAGCAACTGGCGTGCCAACCTTTACCCTGGCACGGTATGCCCTTGAAACCCGGTTTGTGCGCCTGGGTGTGACACAAGATGTCTACCAAAACCGCCGCACCCGGTGGGTCCACACTGGCAAAGCGCCCCAGACCGACGTTTTTTGTCACTCTCGCTATTTTTCCGCGCTGAAAAATATAAACATAATGGCCTGAAATTCATTACAGTGTTGCTAGGGCCGCTATTATTTCCGAAATGTTTAGGCTTGAGTGCTTGACCGTCTGGTAGACCCCTCTTGGCACCTGACGGTCATTCACCGTGGGTTTGTTGCTGATACGGGGCGGCTTGCGCCAGCGTGATTCGCTTACTTGATGCACACGGCGCGGACTTGGGCCATGTCGGTCAGGCCCATGAGCACTTTTTCCATGCCGTCCATCTTGAGGCTGTGCATGCCTGCGCTCAGGCAAGTGGTGAACAGTTGGGCGACGCGGGCACGTTCTTGGATGAGTTGGCGAATGGCATCGTCGGCCACCAACAGTTCGTGCAGGCCCACACGGCCTTTGTAGCCGGTGCCGCGGCAGGTGTCGCAGCCTTTGGCCCGGTAAAAATGCAGTTGGCCCTCATGTCCGTAACGGGCAGTCCATTGTTCCAGCAGGTCTTGTGCAGCCCCGCCGGGGTCGGCCTGCCACACCGGGGTCAGCACCAGATCTTGCGCGTACTCTTTGAAAAAACGTTGCAGCTCGGCAGCATCGGGGGTGTAAGCCTCTTTGCAATCACACAGCCGTTTGGCCAGCCGCTGAGCCAATATGCCCAGCAGTGCATCGGCAAAGTTGAATGGGTCCATGCCCATGTCCAGTAAGCGGGTGATGGACTCGGGCGCTGAATTGGTGTGCAGGGTAGAGAACACCAGGTGCCCAGTGAGTGAGGCCTCCACGCCCATGCTGACGGTTTCTTTGTCGCGGCTTTCGCCGACCATGATGATGTCGGGGTCCGCCCTCAGGAAGGCACGCATCACCAACGCAAAGTCGATGCCCGCTTTCTTGTTCACCTGCACCTGCCGCAGCCCCTTTTGGGTGATTTCCACGGGGTCTTCTGCCGTCCAGATTTTGGTGTCGGGCGTGTTCAGGTGTTTGAGGATGGAGTGCAGCGTGGTGGTTTTGCCGGAGCCGGTGGGGCCACACACGTAAAACAGACCGTAGGGCTTGCTGATGGTGGCTTCCAGGCGCTGACGGTTGTGTTCGGTCAGCCCAAGCTGCGCCAGTGGAAGTGGCTCGCCTGCGGCAAGGATGCGCATGACCACGTCTTCCACACCGCCGGATGACGGCAGGGTGGCCACACGGAGCTCGATGTCCAGCGGGCCAAATTTTTTGAATTTGATTTTGCCGTCTTGCGGTTTGCGCTTTTCGGAAATGTCGAGGTCGCACATGATTTTGATGCGTGCGACCAGACTCTCTCGGTAGGCGGCGGGCACCTCGGTATAGGGCTGCAATGAGCCGTCAATGCGAAAGCGTATGCCTGCCCTGGCTTTGCCGGGCTGCGGCTCAAAATGAATGTCTGATGCCCCCTGGCGGTGGGCGTCAATGATGACTTTGTTGACAAACTTGACGAGTTCGTTGTCCTGCGCGGCGTTGGCCAGTAGCTGCTCTGTGGAATCGTCGTCCTCAGCGGACAAAGCCACATCGCTCAGCATGTCGGGCAGTCCGCTGGCATCGGCGCCACTGCCCACAAGCTGGTGGGCCGTTTGGGCAAACTCGTCTGCCGTGGTCACGGCAAACATGAGGCGCGCAAACTGAGGGAACACTTGGGGCACGAGTTTTGAACTGCGGGCATCCTCAGGGTCAACGGCCACAATGACGAGGCCATCTGGCCCGTCCTCGAGGGGTAGCCACTGGCACTGGCCCACAAAGTCGGGCTTGAGCTTGCCGTGCAATGCCTCGGAACGGATGCGCTTGGCATCAAAGGGGAAATAGGGCACACCAAAAAAATGTGACAGGGTACGCCCCAGCTGGGCTGGCTTCACGCCCAGTTGTTGCATGAGTATTCGCTCAACGTGTGTACCGTCCTGCCGGGCCTGGGCCATGCTGCGCTCCAGCTCGGGCGCAGATAACACACCGTCCACCACGAGGCCCGCGTATTTGGATGCCACCGGCCATGCCACAGCCTGGCTGGCTTTGACCCGCAGCCGGATGGCCGACGACAGGGTTTGACACAAACGCGCCACACCTTCTTGCGCCAGTGCTGAAAAGGGCTGGCCATCGCGCGCGTTGACCACCTGCAGCACACCGAGCAACTCGTCGCCCTGCACAATGGGCGCGACCAGCATCTGGCGCGTGCGGTAGCCTGACCGGCGATCTACCTCCTTGAGAAAGCTCAGGCGCGGATCGATGCTGCGCAGGGCATCTTCGTCATACACATCGGCGATGTTCAGGGTTTTGTGCGTCAAGGCCACATAGCCGGCGATGCTTTGCTCGGAGATGGGCAGCTTGAGATCCTTGGATGTATTGAGGCCAGTTTTAACGCGCGAAACGATGGCTGTTTTGTCATCGTTGACCACATACAGAGTGAAGCGGTCTGCATTGAGCAGCTGACAGATGTCTGGACTGGCTTCGACCATGAGCTGGTCGAGGTTTTCGGTGTCGTGCAGCCGGGTGGTGACGCTTTGCAGTGCCCGGAAAAAATGGGCTTCAACGTCATTGCTGAGTTGCGGGCCACTCACAGCACCAACTCCTGTCCGGTGTGCAGCCAGGCAACGGTGTGTGGGCGCAGCCCCTCTGCTTGGCGCTGGAGGTTGAGTTGCATGATTTCTTGCATGATGGATTCAGTCTCGGCTGGCTTGGTATGGGTAATGAAAACGGGGTAGGCCACGCCGGGTGCCATCATGTCGAGCTGTGCCGCCAGAGTACTGGGGCAGAGATGCTGGCTCACGGCGGCCAAGGCGGATTCGCGTTCGCTGAAGGCGGTTTCCATCACGAGCAAGCCGACAGGAAGTTGGTTCACGCGGTGCCAAAAGGCAGGGTTGAGCCCTGTATCGCCCGAAAACACCCAATGCGGCGCTTGCGCCCCACCTGCACACACGGCGTAACCCACTGCTGCCACCGTGTGGGCGGCCGGCAAGGCCTCCACCTCCAGCTCCCCAAGTTGCAGGCGCTGCCCCGTTTGCAGCGCATGGAGGCGAACAAATGGAGCGTCGATGGTGGGCAAATGCTCAAAGTTGGGCCAGATCACGCCGTTGAACACATGGGTACGGAGGGCGGCAATGGTTTCGGGCAGTGCGTGAACGTGCAGCGGCTGCCTGCGCCGGGCCCCAACGGCATCGAGCATGAGAGGCAGGGCTGCGATGTGGTCGAGATGTGAGTGAGTGAGTACCACGTGCCGGATGTCTGCCATCTCGGCCAAGGTGAGGTCTCCCACGCCCGTACCTGCGTCGACGAGCAGGTGCCGCCCGACCAGAAACGCGGTGGTACGGTGCCCCTGGGCAATGGCCCCGGAACAGCCCAGCACCCGGATGCGCAGGGCTGGATGAGGGGCAGGCGCAGAAGCGGCCAGGAGCGGGAGGCTCATTTGGTGTCGAAACGCGTGGTGCCGTCCCAGGTAGGACTGGGCGGGTTGGCGCGCGCCTGCTCCACACGGCGGGTATAAAAGGCATACAGCGGGCGCGGGGGATACAGGCGGTTGAGGTTAAGCAAATGCACCTCGCAAGTCTCCCAGTCTTGCGCGCGGTATGACTTGAGCACACGCGCCCACAGCAGCAGCTCCTGGTGCAGGGTGTCGGGGGATTCGCCCGGCCCGGGCCGCAACATGGTGTAGACCGTGACGGATTTTTCTTTGCCCTTGACTGACACTTTGTCGAGTTCTTGCCAGGCAAAACCGGGGGCTTGCTGGCGCGTGGTTTCGCTGACCACCCAATCCACCCCGTAGTGCCGGGTGAGCCCCTCCAGCCGAGAGGCGAGGTTGACGGCATCACCCATCACGGTGTAGCTCCTGCGAATATCGGAACCCATGTCGCCCACAAACATGGCACCCGTGTTGATGCCAATGCCCACCCCCACCTGCGGCCAACCCTGCGCGGCATGTTCGCGATTGAGGGCGTTGAGAGCGTCCACCATGCCCAAGGCCGCATGCACCGCAAAGCTGGCGTGGGCGGGCGTGTTCACCGGGGCGCCCCAAAAGGCCATGATGCAGTCCCCCATGTATTTGTCGATGGTGCCCCGGTGTGCCCGCACAACCTGGGTGAGTCGGCTGAAAACGGCGTTGAGCAAGGCTTGGAGTTGGGCTGGCTCCATGTTTTCGGACAACTGTGTGAAGCCTCGCATGTCACAAAACATGACGGTCAGCTCGCGCGACTCCGCCTGCATGCTGTAGCGGTCTGGGTCTTTGACCATTTCGCTGACGAGTTCGGGCGGCACATAGGTGCCAAACAGATGTGCCAAGTCGCGCTTGGATCGGCTCTCGACAAAATAGCCGTAGCTCATGTTCAGGGCAAAGGCCATCAGCAGCACAAACAGGGTGGCTGCCAGGGGCAGCACCAAACCCTGCGCGGTGTAGAGCCAAAGATCGAGCAATGCCACACCCACCAGCACCAACAGGCTGAGCAGGGTGGCGCGCAGGGCGCTGAGTATGGGCAATGCGAGCGCGAGCAACAGGCCCACAGCCACCACCACGGTCAATTGGTATCCAAGGCTGTAATCTGGCTGGACCAGCATGCGACCATCCAGAAACGCCGACAGGAGGTTGGCATGCACCTCAACCCCAGGATAAGCCACACCGACGGGCGTGACGCGCAAATCCAGCAAGCCAGGCGCAGTGGTGCCGACCAGCACGATTTTGTCTTTGAGGCTGGCTGCGGCCACCCGGCCGGACAGCAGATCGGTGGCTGACACGTACCGAAACGCTCCCCCTGAAGGGCCACCCATGTGCCGGAAGGGCACCAGGCTGCTGACGCGTTGGTCCACAGGAAGGACCAAGGCGTTGTCGCCCTGTTTCAGGACGACGCTCTCCAACCCCTGGTAGCCCCTGGGTAAAAAGCGATCAGGAGGGAAACCAGGCTCGACCGTGCTGTTTTTGAGCAGTTGCCTCAGCACTGCCAGAGCGAGAGATTCGTAGTATTTGCCACCATGCTGGGCCACCAGTGGCACGGAGCGCACCACACCGTCGTCATCGGTGATGGCGTTGAAGAAGCCAGCCGCGCCTGCAGCATCAGCCAGTTGGGGAATGTTGGCACCATACCCCGTCCAAGTGGTGAATCTGATGGGCGCACCTTTGAGGGCAGCGGCATCGAACACAGGCTGCGGCAACTGACCCGATTTGCGACCATCTCGGTCGCTAGTGAAGTAGTAGCCCAACACCACCGCACGCCCTTTGAGGGCAGCGGCAAAACGCGCATCGTGGTCCAGCGTGCCACTGAGGCTTTTAACTTGCTCGGCAAACTCGGGCAGGTGCTGCAGAGGCCCCCTTGCCAACTGGCGAAGCTGAGACAGGCCCGAGCTGTCGTCGGGCTCGGCAAACACAATATCAAAGCCCACCACAGCCGCCTGCTGGCGGCCGAAAAGCTCTTCGGTGATATCTGCCAATTTACCGCGCTGCCAAGGCCAACGGCCTTGCTCAGCCAGGCTTTTTTCATCGATGTCGACGATGACGATGCGCTCGTCCAGTGACCGCGGCATGGTGGCCAGTAACTTGCCGTCGTAAATGAATTGGTCTACCTTGTCGAGCAGGCCCAGCCTGACCACGCCAAAAATATGCAACAACACCAGCGCCAGAGGCAGCAAGGTGACCAGCGCACGCGGCAGGTGCCTGTAAGACATGAAAAGCGCCGGTGCAGAGCCAGCGACTTAAAGTGTCACAAACTGCATTTGGGTGCCAGCAAGTTCCAGCAGATCGCCATTTTTCAGTACCTGCGGCTCGGTGTCGAGCGGTTCGCCATTGAGGGTGGGTTTGTCGACTCCCTCGACCAGCGCCACCACATAGCCATGCGGCCGGCGGGTGATGGCCGCCACGGCAACGCCGGGTTTACCGATGGTGGTGACCACCTTGACCAGCACCACTTCGCGTCCGGCAGCGGCACCCGTGATGACTTTGATGGCGGCGCCGCCAGCCGCTGGAGCTTCACCCTGTGGCGCAGAGGCGGGGCGTATGACCATGGTTTTTTCGAATCCGGCCCCCTGAACCTCGTTCAGGAACTTGATCTTGTGTTTACCGATTTCGATGGTGTCGTTGTGCTTGAGCAGCTGCTTCTTGACGGCCTTGCCATTGATGTAGGTGCCGTTGGTGCTGTTCAGATCTTCAATATGGACATCTGACCCGGACATTTGAAGCACAGCGTGCTCCCCACTCACGGCCAGGTTGTCGATCAGCACATCGTTGTATGGGCGACGACCCAGTGTGGTGCGGTCTTTGGTCAACTGCACTTCTTTGATGACGACACCGTCGATCGAGACGATCATTTTCGGCATGGCCGACTCCATTCTGTTCTTTTCAAGTGCTCAAAAGGCGTCAGGACCGTCGCAACATGCGCGAAAAAAAGCCCTGTCCGTCCGATTCTGCCTTTACGCCGACCAGTATGACGGAAATATTATCTCGCCCGCCCGCTTCGTTTGCCGCCGTTACCAGCACTTGGGCTCGGTCAACCAACGTGTTTTTCGCAGACAACAACCGGGCCAAATCGGCATCGTCAACCATGTCGCTGAGGCCGTCGGAGCACATCAGGTATATGTCGCCAGGCTGGGGCGCATGCTCCATGATGTCTACCATCACGCCCTCTTCCACCCCGAGCGCCCGCGTCACCAGGTTTTTGTGTGAGGCCACTTTGGCCTGTTCGGGGGTGAGCAGACCAGCCTCCAGTTGCTCCTGTAGCAGTGAGTGGTCACGCGTCAATTGCGTGAGTTGGGCATTTCTCAGCAGGTAGCAACGCGAGTCTCCGACGTGTGCCAGCAACACTCGGTCGGTGTCGAACACTCCGACCACGATGGTGGTGCCCATACCGCTGAACTGGGGGTTCGCATTGGCTGCGTTGTAAATGGACTGGTTGGCATTGACGACACACGCTTCCATGGCGTGGCGGATGTCGTTCGCAGAGCATTGCGATGCTGCCTCCTCCAGCCAACGCGACAACTCTGCCTTCACGAAGGTGACGGCCATGGCACTGGCGATTTCGCCTGCGTTGTACCCGCCCATGCCATCTGCGAGCACAGCAACGCCTTGCGATGGATCGAAGGACACGGAATCTTCGTTGTTTTCTCTCAACAGGCCAGGGTCTGTCAGGCCGACGTATTCGAAATTCATGCGCGCCTTTCTGGGTCGGGGCGAGAGTCGGGGGGAAGCACTTCTGTGGTCAAGAAAGTGTCCCGGCTGAAGGGCTGTGTGGCATCGAATGAAGCTGCGACATCAGCAACCCCAACTGGCTCAGACAAGCCGGGTATCAGACAACGCCGGAAGGCTTCTGCCATGTCCCGCCCGCGGGCGTACCGCACGTCGAGCGACTTGGACAGCGCTTTGGCAACGGCGGCGGCAAGCTCTGGCGACAGATCGGGACGCAAAGTGCGAATGTCTGGTGCAGGTTCGTTGGCAATTTTGTACATCAACTCGGCCATGGACTCCGCACGGTAGGGCAGCGCGCCGACCAGCAATTGGAAAGCCATGACGCCCAAAGAGTACAAATCAGAGCGGCCATCAACCTTTTTCCCGGCAATCTGCTCAGGCGACATGAAACTGGGGGTGCCCAGTACCATGCCTGTGCGCGTGCGGCTGGCGTCGGTCACACGCGCAATGCCAAAGTCAGTGACTTTGACGGTGTCGGATTGCGCTTCGTACATCACGTTGGCTGGTTTGATGTCGCGGTGAACCACATTGAGTTGATGTGCGTAATCCAGCGCATCGGCCACGCGGGCCACGATGGACACCACTTGCGCCACGGAAAGCAATTGCCCCGCCCGTGTGTGGTCGGACAGGTCCTTGCCCTTGAGGAACTCCATGGCAATATAGGCCAGCTCCTGATCTTCTCCGGCATCGAAAATGGTGACGATGTGCTGGTGCTGAAGGCGCCCCGCCGTTTCAGCTTCGCGGAAGAAGCGCTGGCGGGCATCCTCCAGCTCGTCACCTTCGAACTCCCGCGCAAGAGCCATTGTTTTGATGGCCACCACACGCCCAATTTTGGGGTCTTTGCCGAGGTACACCACACCCATGGCGCCCTTGCCCAGCTCTTTTTCCACCTGATAGCGGCCCAGCATGGGTTTTTCGATCCCGGCTTCGCCAAGCACCACGGTGTTTGCCGGATTGGCCGCAGCGCCGCCCAACATCACGGTATCGGACAGCGCTTTGACCCGTTTGAGCTTGCCTTGCAGGTCTTTGTAGTTTCTGTCGTATGTAGCCATGTGCTGGTACACGGCTTCAGCCTTGTTGAACTGTCTCTTGCGCTCGAAATCAAGGGCCAAGTTCAACAGGTTGTCCATGACGGCATCGCTCAGGGGAACCCGCCGGAAGCGGTCAAACGCCATGTCTAGCTGGCCCTGACCTTGAAGCGCCAGCCCCATCATCCGGTTCGTTTCGGCCGACTCCTCGTCGGATTTGAGCTTGCCAGCCTCGGTGACGAGATATCGCTTCGTGGTCATTCCTAGGTAGCCCAACGCCAGAACAGCCGACGGAAACACCAGAGGAACCCAGATATGCTGGCGTGACAACACCACGTACTCGGTGAGCAACAAACCCGTCCACACAACAGCTGTGATCCATGCAGCGGTGCCACCCGCCAGGCGCGGCAGGCCTGCCATCAGGAACGCACCCACCCCAAAAAATGCCGCGAGCTGTACCCAAATTGCCCACTCGGGGCTGGCAAAAAAGTGGTTGCTGAGCAAGCTCGATGTTTCATGTGCCATCACGGAGGCCGGAGGCATTTCGGCATTCACAGGCGTGATGAATCGGTCACCAACGCCTGCTGCTGTGGCACCGATGACCACAATTTTCCCAGCGTACTTACCAGGTGGGATTTTCCCGGAGTAGACGTCGTAAAACGAATCGACCACAAACGGCTCGGCACCAGCCACACCAGAATAGAACTGCGGCAAAAAAGTGCCGACCGAATCGACCGGAATGCGCATACCCCCAAGCGAAAGTACGCCAGCATCCAGCATCGTCATTTGGGTCACGTCAAGATTCAATGAGTGTGCTGCCGCGACAAGGCTGAGGTTCGGTAACAAACGCCCACCGTTGTCCAGGTAGGACACGCTAGAGCGCAGCACCCCATCCACATCGTCGATGATCTGGTTCAGATATCCCATGGCAACTGCTTTACTGGCAAGTGCAGGCAGGGGGTACTGCACAGATTCAACTGGCGGAAATCCTAGGCCGAGCTGGCTGGCATCCACAGCTGGTACTCGCGCTGGCATGCCTGCGTCGGGCTGTCCAAGCGGCAAGCCAAGCTTGGCCACGAATGGCAGCAACACGTTGGTTGCATTTCCCATGCTGCTGGCCAGGGTGGCATCTTTGTCGAGGCCCACTTTGGCCCCCCCGATCAAGGCCCTCAACCGCAACACAAGAGGATCTGTATCGGGGGCGGCGTCAAGGGCTTGCTCCATCTGGCGTACCACTTGAAGCCCGGCATCGGTTTGCGGCTCCAAGAAAAAGGTGGTGTGGACCACCGTCTTGGCTTTTCCTTCGGCCAACAGGTCTTGCATGCGGGCGTGCACATCGCGAGGCCAAGGCCAGCGGCCAATGTTGCGGATGCTTTGGTCGTCAATGGCCAAAACCACCACTTTGTCAGACGGGCGACGCTCGGACTGCGTGCTGGCAAAGTCGTAAAAACGCAGTTCCAGACGGTCAAATAAGTGGGTCGCTCGGTGCAACACCAATGAACCCAAAACGATCAGCAACGCCGCAACCCAGTCTGCACGCCAGACCGTACGGTTGTTTTTGCTGCTGCGTGCTTTCATGGCTTTCCCAGTGCTTTTGTCGTGTCCGGCCGATCGCGGCCATGCTACGGTTGTCAGTGTGACGTCGGCGCGCCCTGCTTTTTCATGAACATACCCACCGCCAACACCAGCAAGGCACCGCCGATGCCAGCGCCATAACTGATGGCGGCACCGACCGCGGGTTTGGTCGCCCCTTCAACAGGCCCCGCCAAGTAAGGCAACAAAGCTGGGTCCGTGACCACCATGGTGCCAGCAATCCACCCCAGCAACATGCCCCCCATCACGATGATGACAGGGAAGCGCTCCATCAGTTTGATCACCATCTGGCTGCCCCACACAATGATAGGTATGCTGACCAGCAAGCCGAATACCACCAGCGGAATCTTGTGGGAACCACCCGCACCCTCTGCGGCACCGGCAATGGCAATCACGTTGTCAATGCTCATGACCAGATCGGCCACGATCACGGTTTTGACTGCAGCCCAGAGCTTGTCGCTGGTCTCGATGTTGCTGTGCTCGTCTTCGTCATCTGGCGCCAGCAGCTTGACACCGATCCAAAGCAGCAGCGCTGCTCCTACGATTTTCAGGTAGGGGACCGCCAACAGGGCGAGCGCGAACACGATCAAGACCACGCGCAAGACGATGGCACCAGCCGTTCCCCACAAAATGCCCCGTCGGCGTTGTGCCGGCGGCAACTTCCGACAAGCCAGGGCAATGACGACGGCGTTGTCGCCCCCCAGCAAGATATCGATCATGATGATCTGGCCCACTGCGAGCCAGAACTGGGTTGTCAAAAATTCTTCCACCGAACGAACTCCCAAAAAAAATGGCAGCGAATGTGCGCTGCCATTTTCCATCCATTGTGGCGGCTGTCCGTTGGGGAAAGCCGCAACGCACGCCCAATCAGAGCATGGCTTTGAGCAACTTGGCCATTTCGGACGGGTTGCGCGTGACTTTGAAACCACATTCTTCCATGACAGCCAGCTTGGCATCGGCCGTGTCGGCACCGCCAGAGATCAACGCACCGGCATGGCCCATGCGCTTGCCGGGAGGTGCCGTTACGCCAGCGATGAAGCCCACAATGGGTTTCTTCATGTTGGCTTTGCACCAGCGGGCGGCTTCAGCCTCATCGGGACCACCGATTTCACCAATCATGATCACGGCATCGGTGTCGGGATCGTCGTTGAAGGCACGCATCACATCGATGTGCTTGAGGCCGTTGATGGGATCACCACCGATGCCCACAGCGCTGGACTGACCCAGGCCGATTTCGGTCAACTGCGCCACGGCTTCATAAGTCAGCGTGCCAGAGCGGGACACCACGCCGATGCGACCTTTGCGGTGAATGTGACCGGGCATGATGCCAATCTTGATTTCATCGGGTGTGATCAGACCGGGGCAGTTGGGGCCCAACAGCAGGGTCTTTTTGCCGCCAGCAGCTTCTTTGGCCTTCATGCGGTTGCGCACTTCCAGCATGTCGCGCACCGGAATGCCTTCGGTGATGCAGATGGCCAAGTCGAGGTCGGCTTCCACTGCTTCCCAGATGGCTGCAGCTGCGCCGGCGGGTGGCACGTAGATCACGGAGACCGTGGCACCGGTCTCAGAGGCTGCTTCTTTGACTGAGGCGTAGATTGGGATGTCGAAAATCTTCTCGCCGGCCTTCTTGGGGTTCACACCCGCCACGAAGCACTCTTTGCCGTTCGCGTATTCCTGGCACTTTTCGGTGTGGAACTGGCCGGTTTTGCCCGTGATGCCCTGGGTGATGACTTTGGTGTTTTTGTTGATGTAGATCGACATGTTGCTTAACCTTTCACCGCTTTAACGGCCGCCTGTGCAGCTTCTGCCATGGTGTCCACCGAGATGATGGGCAAACCGCTGTCGGCCAGCATTTTCTTGCCCAGTTCTTCGTTGGTGCCCTTCATGCGCACGACCAGTGGCACGCTCAGGTTCACGGCCTTGCAGGCGGTGATCACGCCGGTGGCGATGGTGTCGCACTTCATGATGCCGCCGAAGATGTTGACCAGAATGCCTTTGACCTTCGGGTTTTTCAGCATGATCTTGAAGGCTTCGGTCACCTTCTCGGGGGTGGCACCGCCGCCCACGTCCAGGAAGTTGGCAGGCTCTGCGCCGAACAGCTTGATGGTGTCCATGGTTGCCATGGCCAGACCAGCGCCGTTCACCAGACAGCCGATGTTGCCGTCGAGGCTGATGTAAGCCAGATCGAACTTGGAGGCTTCGATTTCAGCAGGGTCTTCTTCGTCCAGGTCGCGCAGCGCCACGATTTCGGGATGGCGAAACAGGGCGTTGGAGTCAAAGTTGAACTTTGAGTCCAGGGCCATCAGCTGGTTTTTGCTGTCACGGTTCAGGGGGTTGATTTCCACCAGAGACGCATCGGTGTCCATGTAGCACTTGTAGAGCTTTTGGAACACGTCAATCGCCTGAGCGGTCGATTCGGCGGGCAGGCCAATGCCGTTGGCAATTTTGGCTGCCTGCTCGTCGCCCAGACCGGTCAGCGGGTCGATGAATTCGGTGATGATTTTTTCGGGGGTGGAGTGAGCCACTTCCTCGATGTCCATGCCGCCTTCGCTGGACGCGATGAAGGCCAGCTTCTGCGTGGTGCGATCGGTCACGATCGACACGTAATACTCTTTCTGGATATCGGCGCCGTCTTCGATGTAGAGGCGACGCACCTTCTGGCCTTCCGGGCCGGTCTGGTGCGTGATGAGCTGCATGCCCAGGATTTCACCAGCGATGCGCTTGACGTCTTCAATGGTTTTGGCAACCTTCACGCCGCCGCCCTTGCCACGGCCACCGGCGTGGATCTGAGCTTTGACCACCCAAACCGGCCCACCGAGTTTTTGTGCGGCTTCAACAGCCTCTTGAACGGTGAAAGCGGGAATGCCGCGCGGAACGGGCACACCAAAACTGCGCAAGATGTCCTTGCCTTGGTACTCATGAATCTTCATGGATGGTCTCTCAAGAGTCGACAGTGAAAGCGTCGGCCAGACATTCGGCAATTCATTGGCAAGTGGTTGTGTTCAGCCGCTGCACGGAGTCACAAAATGTGGGCGCGTGACGCACCGTCGCGGAATGTATCATGGTGCAACGCACAAACCTTGTGCCAATCTGACAAGCATTTTGATAGCAAACATGCGCATACACGCATGTATTTCCCTGCAAAGGTTCCCATGGCACGTGTTTTCATAGACGGCGAAGCCGGCACCACTGGCTTGCAAATCCGCGAACAACTGGCCGACATGCCCGGCATTGAATTGCTGAGCATTGCGCATGAAGACCGAAAAAATCCCGATGCCAAGAAAGCCTTGCTGGCGCAGGCCGATGTGGTCATCTTGTGTTTGCACGACGATGCAGCACGCGAAACCGTGGCCTTGGTCGATGCACTGGATGCTGCCGGGCAAACCGCACCCCGCGTGATCGATGCATCGACGGCGCACCGCGTGGCACCCGGCTGGGTCTATGGTTTTCCTGAGTTGTCTGCCGCGCAGCACAGTGCCGTCATCAGCGCCCGCCGTGTGGCCAACCCCGGCTGCTACGCGACAGGTGCCATCGCCTTGCTGCACCCGCTGGTGGCCAGTGGCCTGGTGCCTGCTGACCACCCCGTGGTAGTCCCTGCTGTGAGCGGGTATTCAGGCGGTGGCCGTCCCATGATCGAGGCTTATGAAGCGGGGACCGCGCCGCTGTTTGAGTTGTACGCACTCGGTTTGGCGCACAAACACATACCCGAAATCATGGCCATGACGGGGCTGACCCGTCGCCCGGTGTTTGTGCCGTCGGTGGGCAACTTCCGCCAAGGCATGCTGGTGCAGCTCCCACTGCATTTGGATGAGCGCCGATGACCTGCACCAGGCTTTGGTGGCTCACTACGCGCCCAGCACAGCACAAGGCGGCATGGTCAGCGTGCTGCTCGCCACGGAATCCGGCAAGTTGGACGCCCTGGCACTGAACGACACCAACCGGTTGGAAATCCGCGTGTTTGGCAACGCTGCCCACCGCCACGCAGTACTGGTGGCACGCCTGGACAACCTGGGCAAAGGCGCCAGCGGCGCGGCCGTGCAAAACCTGAAGTTGATGCTGGGCCTGTGAGTCGCTGTTTGCATAGCTGCGAATTCAATACCATCAAGCGCCAGAGGCATAAAAGGCTCTAAATTTCATTCAGCCCATCGTCGGGGTCGGCTCGCAACACGCGGCTGACCACGCCGGGCGCAAACCCCCGCCCCAACAAAAACCGCGCTTGGATCGCTCGACCTTTCGGGTCAGCGGCAGGGGCACCAAATTTTTTCTGCCACACCGCCACGGCGCGGACCAGTTCGGTTTGGGCCAGTTCAGCCACCGTGGACGACACCAGTTCCGGGGCGAGCCCCTTGGCTTGCAATTCTTGTTTGAGCCGCGCGGCACCCAACCGCCCGGTACGGCGGTGCACCACGCTTTGTGCTACGCGCGCTTCGCTGATCCAACCCTGCTCGGTGAGCTGGTCCAGCAACGCAGGCAGGTCATCCTCGGGGCCCGCATAGGGTTTGAGTTTTTTCAGCAACTCGGCCCGCGAGTGTTCGCGCTGGGACAGCGCTTTGAGCGCCCGACCTTTCAGCGACAAGACCTGCCCTGTGCGGCCCCCCAGGCTCATTCGGCCGCCGTGTCCTTGCCTTGCGACGAAGCGGGCAGCAGCGGCACGCCCAAGGCGGCTCGCACTTTGTTTTCAATTTCATGGGCCAAGGCGCGGTTTTCACGCAAGAACTCGCGCGCGTTGTCGCGGCCCTGGCCGATTTTTTCGCCCTGGTAGGCGTACCACGCACCCGATTTCTCAACCAGGTTGTTGGCCACCGCCAGGTCTATGATTTCGCCCTCACGGCTGATGCCCTGCCCGTACATGATGTCGAACTCGGCGGTCTTGAACGGTGAGGCCACCTTGTTTTTGACGACCTTCACCTTGGTTTCGCTGCCAATCACCTCGTCGCCCTTTTTGATGGAGCCCACGCGGCGAATGTCGAGACGCACGGACGAGTAAAACTTCAACGCGTTGCCGCCCGTGGTGGTTTCGGGGCTGCCGAACATCACACCGATCTTCATGCGGATCTGGTTGATGAAAATGACCGTGCAGTTGGCCTTTTTGATGGTGGCGGTGAGTTTGCGCAGCGCCTGGCTCATCAGGCGGGCTTGCAGGCCGGGCAGGCTGTCGCCCATTTCGCCTTCCAGCTCAGCCTTGGGGGTGAGTGCGGCCACTGAGTCCACGATGATCAGGTCCACCGCTGCCGATCGCACCAGGCTGTCCACAATTTCCAGGGCCTGCTCGCCCGTGTCAGGCTGGGAAATGAGCATGTCTTGCAGATTGACGCCCAAGGCCTGGGCGTACTGGATGTCGAGTGCGTGTTCGGCGTCCACAAACGCGCAGGTGCCGCCCAGCTTTTGCATCTCGGCCACCACTTGCAGGGTGAGCGTGGTTTTGCCAGATGACTCGGGGCCGTAAATTTCCACCACGCGGCCACGGGGCAAACCGCCGACGCCCAGCGCCACGTCGAGACCCAGCGAGCCGGTGGACACCACCTGGATGTCTTCAATCACCTCACCGGCGCCCAGCCGCATGATGGTGCCCTTGCCGAACTGTTTTTCGATCTGTGCCAGGGCGGCTTGCAGTGCTTTGGCTTTTTCGGCGTTGACGGGTTTGGCGGTGGTTTCCATGGCGGGCCTCGGGGTGTTGGGTTAAACAAGGCACCCATGTTCTTTCAAACAGTCTGGATGCGTGTACAGCAGTCTAATCGCCGCTTTGGCAATTGTGAATAGAATATTTAGTCAGTTTGCCTGATCAAATGCCTGTGTCCAACACAACCTCTCCATCGGTGGCCACTGCCACAGCTCACCTGTGGCGTCACAGCCACCTGGGCCACTTGCTGCTGCTCGCGCAACAGCGCTTTGAGCAGAGGGTGTTGTCACTGATGACGACCGATGTCGATGCGCCCCTGGCCTTGTCCAACCTGGCGGCTCGCGCGCAGATCGGGGCGGCGCACATCCACATCACACGGCACCTGCCAATGGAGGGTGCGCGCCTGACCGACCTGGCGCAGCGCGCGCGCATGAGCAAACAGGCCATGGCAGACCTCGTCGACCAATGCGAGGCCTGGGGCTTGGTCGAACGACAGGCCGATCCATTGGACCGTCGAGCCCGTCGTGTGGTGTTCACCCCACTGGGTCTGGACTGGCTGGCCGCATTTGCCCGAGCCGTGCAAAGTGCACAAACCGAATTCCGCAGCCTGGTGGGCGATGACGTGGCCACCGTGGTGTCACTCGGGCTCGAGGCCTACACCCAAGACAGCTGAACCCCCCCCAACACAGGGGAAAGCCCGGGCCAAATTCCTGAGCGACCACCCCTAAAATGCGCTCCGAGCGCCAAACGGCCCACGACCCAGCCCCAAAGGAACACCGGATGCGAATCCTCATTGCGGAAGACGACCAAGTGCTGGCAGACGGCTTGTTGCGCACGCTGCGCGCTGCGGGCGCTGCTGTCGACCACGTGGCCAGCGGCAGCGAGGCCGATGCCGCGCTGATGACGAACAACGAGTTCGACCTGCTCATCCTGGATCTGGGCCTGCCCCGCATGCACGGACTCGAGGTGCTCAAGCGCCTGCGCTCACGGGGCTCAGCCCTGCCCGTCCTCATCCTGACGGCAGCCGACAGCGTGGAAGAGCGCGTGAAGGGCCTGGACTACGGGGCCGATGACTACATGGCCAAACCCTTCAGCCTGCAAGAGCTGGAGGCCCGCGTGCGCGCCCTCACCCGTCGAGGCATGGGTGGGGCCAGCAGCACCATCAAGCACGGCCCGCTCATTTATGACCAGGCGGGGCGCGTCGCCACCATCGACGGCAAGATGGTCGAACTGTCTGCCCGCGAATTGGGACTGCTGGAGGTGCTGTTGCAGCGCTCCGGGCGCCTGGTCAGCAAAGACCAGTTGGTGGAACGCCTGTGCGAGTGGGGCGAAGAGGTGAGCAACAACGCCATCGAGGTTTACATCCACCGCCTGCGCAAGAAGATCGAGAAGGGCCCCATCCGCATCGCCACGGTGCGCGGGCTGGGCTACTGCCTTGAAAAAATCCCCGGCTGAAGAAGCGTCTGGCCTGACAGCCTTCGGGCTGTTCCAACGCGAAAAACGCAGCCTGTTCGGGGAAATCCTCGACTGGATGCTGACGCCCCTGCTGTTGCTGTGGCCGCTCAGCCTGGCGCTGACATGGTGGGTGGCGCAAGGCATTGCAGGCAAACCGTTTGACCGGGCGCTGGAATACGACCTGCAGGCCATCACCCAGTTTGTGGCCGTGAAGCAGGGCAAGGTACAGCTCAACCTGACCGGCCAAACGCGGGATTTTCTGCGGGCCGACGATGCCGACCTGGTGTACTACCAGGTGCGGGGCTTCAAAGGAGAACACGTCAGCGGTGAGGCCGACTTCCCCAGCCCACCCGACAACACCGAGCCGGAAGCTGGCAAAGTGCTGCTGCGAACCGATGCCATTCGCGGCGACGAGGTGCGGGTGGCCTACACCTGGATGCGCCACGAAGCAGACCCCGAGCACCTGCTGTTGGTGCAGGTGGCCGAAACCCTCTCCAAGCGCTCTACCCTGGCCACCGAAATCATCAAGGGCGTGATGGTGCCGCAGTTCGTCATCCTGCCCCTGGCTGTGCTGTTGGTGTGGCTGGCGCTGGTGCGCGGCATACGTCCGCTGAACGACCTGGAGCAGCGCATCCGTGCGCGCAAGCCGGACGACCTCAGCCCATTGGACGAGTCGTTCGTGCCCGAAGAGGTCGCGCCCCGGCTGAAAGCCTCGCTCAGCACCCAGAAGCGCTTTCTGGCTGACGCGGCACACCAGCTCAAAACCCCGCTGGCGGGACTGCGCATGCAGGCCGACATGGCGCAGCGCGAAACACGGCCCGAGGAAGTTCACCGCTCGTTGCAACAAATCGCACGCTCCAGCGTGCGCGCCACACACACCGTGAACCAGCTGCTGGCCCTGGCCCGCGCCGAAACCACGGGCCGCACCCTGCCCACCGCCACCATTGACCTGGCGCGCATCGTGACCGAGGTGGTGGAAGACTCGGTGACACGCGCCATGGACAAACACATCGACCTCGGCTACGACGGCCCGCAAACCGTGCCCCCGGAATGCCTGATGGACGGCAACCCCACGCTGCTGAGCGAGTTGGTGCGCAACCTGGTGGACAACGCCATCAACTACACACCCAGTGGCGGCGTGGTGACGGCCCGCGTGCTGGTGGACCCGTTCAGCGGCGTGCAAATTTTGCAGGTGGAAGACACCGGCATGGGCATCCCGGAGAACGAGCGCGAACTGGTGCTGCAGCCCTTTTACCGCGCGCTGGGCACCAACGTGGACGGCTCGGGCCTGGGGCTGGCCATCGTGCACGAAATTGCCCAACAGCACGGGGCCGACCTGAAGATGGAAGATGCCCACCCCGGCCGCCACCCACCGGGCCTGCGGGTGGGGGTGCGCTTCAACAACCCGAACCGGCCGAGCACCGAGTAAAAATCAAGCTTTTTAGTGATCTACCGATTGATAGTATTGCCTTTTAAGCTATTTATTTTTTCGCATCAGCCGGTAACACAGGTGCGGTAGGCGGGGCAAGGTAGTTGTCCCCCGTCACCACCGAGCGCCCCGTTTGTTGCTCCAGCTGCTGGCGTGCCTGCTTGGCAATGCGACCTCCCACCGCCGCAGCGGTTTTGTTTTGGCTCAAACCCGTGGCCTGCTGGGTTTCAGCCACCTGACGGGTGGACAGCTCGGCAAGCGCCGTGAAAATCAGCTCCGCCTCGCTCATGTGGTCGCGCAGGTTGTGGGTTTTGAGGTTTTTGGCGGCTTTGTGCTGCTGAACGCTCAAGCCCGACCACTCTTGATGAATCAGGTTGGTCAGGATGGCGAACTCTTGCCCCGGTTGAACACCGTGTTCGCGCCAGTAGTCGGTCAGCTTGTTGCGGGTTTCCTGCCCCGTCATGCGCTGCTGAATCCACTTGCCGCTGCGCCCATGCTGCTGCCAGGTTTCGCGGGCGCGGTTCAACGACAGTGCGGGGTCGGCCAGCTCTTGCATGCGCTCATACCCCACCTTGGCCAGCCACAGCTTGATGGGCTCGGCTTTGGGGCTTGGAATGGTTTGGACAATTCGCAACAAGGTTTCAGCGGTGGCGACGTCGGTCAGGTAATTTTTGCCGTCGGCAGCAGGCAATTTCAGTCGGTGACAGTTTGTCACCGACTGACTGCCTTCCTTGTCCAGCCGGTGTTTGAGCTGGTTCCAATACTTGCGGGCCGTTTGGTAATCGGCCTGCTGCGTCAGCAGCTGCACCACATCCACCACCGAGAACCACCAGGTTTCAGAGGCTTCGTCGTACACCCGGCGGATGGCTTGGCCGTCAAATTGCGCAGCGGAAATGTTCATGGTGCATTCCTATCCAGCGTTCGCATGATGCGGTGGGTCTCCGCCAGCACCTTGATGACGCGCTGGGGGTGTTCACATCGTCAAAACCCAAGGCGCAGCCACGGCACTCTTTGAGCTACTTTTGCACGGGCTGGAAAGAATGCTCGGCCGCCATGAAGTGGCAATGACAGACACAACACCCACTTTATCTTTTAACCCTCTACCTATTTCCTGTATTGCATTGGCAGCTATGCTTTTTATATTTGAAGCATTTTCAGGCCACAAAGCTTTCACAGCATGCGCCTCCAGCTCACTTTTTAGGTGCAGCCGTCTTTCGCGCCACTTTCTTCGCTGCCGGCGCCTTGGCCGCAGCCGTTTTGGCGGCCGGGGCCGCCCCCGCAGCGGCCGTTTTGCGCGGCGGGAATTTGCTGGC
>JAIFMP010000136.1 GCA_020048405.1 Hydrogenophaga sp. | reverse complement strand
GCAGGCTGGGTGCTGGCGTCGCGCCAGGCCGCGGCCATGCGCTCGCGATCGCGCTGCCAGACTGCATCGGTGGCAGAGGCGGCGGACTGGTCAAAAGGGGGGCTGGCCAATTGCCGGGCAGCCAGCGCCAGCGCAGCGGGCAACACATCGTCGGCGGTGAGGGTGCGCAACGAGAACGCCATCTTGTCGGCCCCAGCCGAGGCCGACCACTGCGCGCCGAGGTCCATCCAGCGCTCGGTCAGTTGGTTTTCGTCGAGGGCGGGTTCGCTGCCCAGCGGGGCCAGGCCTCGCTGGCTCATGAGGGCGGCGGCGGATGCCAGCCCAGCCTGTGCGGCCGGGTCGCGACGGCTGCCACCGTCGAACTCCAGCCGAACGTCCAGCATGGGAATGCTGGGTGCAGCCACCAGCGCCACGCGGGCTCCGCTGGGGTGCAGCCACATGTCCACCACCGGCGTGGCCTGCAGCCACGCAGGCCAAAAAAACAAACAAATAAGTGCTCTAGCGCTTGACTGTATTGACTTCATAGCTATGTATTATTTACATCAATGCCGACTGTCTAACCGTGGGCGCTGCGATGCTGATTGCTGCCGCTGGGCCAGGGCCTCCCGGTCGGGCACCAGGGTGGCTTGCGTCATCTGCTCGGCGCTGAACCAGCGGGCCGCCACGGCCTGCACTTGCTGGGGAGTGACGCGGCGCAGGCTTTGCAGCAGCCGTTGCGACGCATCCAGGGGCCAGCCCTGCACCCACTGGCGGCCCAGTTCGTTGGCCTGCGCAAACACGGCGTCGAGCTTGTACACCTCGGAAGCACGCCACTGGTTCTTCACGCGGTTCAGTTCTTCGGGCAACACGCCATGGGTGGCCACCCGTGCAACCTCAGCACGCAAGGCCTGGGCGAGTGCCTCGGGGCTTTGCCCGGCGGCGGGTGTGCCGTCCAGCACAAACTGGCCAGGGCCCCTGCCTGTGCCACTGAAGTAGGCCCCGGCAGCGTCGGCCAGGCGTTCGCCGGCGGGCCGCTGAACCAGTTGCCGGCCCAGGCGCGCGCCCTCGTACCCGTCGAGCACGGCAGCCAGCATCACCAGCGCCAAGGCATCCTGACTGTCGGGATCGGTCGCATCGGGGTCGCTCAGGCGAGGGGCGCGGAAAGACAGTGCAACGTAGGGCTGCTCGGCAGGTGCTTTCACATCGATGCGCCGAGCGCCCAGTTGCGGTGGCTCCTGCCGGGGTTTGCGCACGGGCACCGCGCGGGCGGGAATCTGCCCGTAGGTCGCTTGCGCCCACTCCAGCACCTGCGCGGGGTCGACATCCCCTGCCACCACCACCGCTGCGTTGGCCGGCACATACCAGCGTTGGTGGAAGCTGCGCACGTCATCGGGCGTGAGGTTTTCGATGTCGTTCATCCAGCCGATGACCGGGCGACGGTAGGGGTGGGCCACCCACGCGGTGGCACTCAGCGCTTCACCCAGCAGGGCGCGGGGTTGGTCGTCGACGCGCTGGCGACGCTCTTCCTTGATGACCTCGATTTCGCGCTTGAACTCGTCGTCCACCCACTGGTTGTGGGCAAATCGGTCGGCCTCCAGTTCCATCACTTCTTTCAGGCGACTGGCCGGCACCTGCTGGTGGTAGGCCGTCAAGTCGCGGCTGGTGAAGGCGTTGTCGCGCCCGCCCAGCGCCGCCACACGGCGCGAAAACTCGCCGGGTTTCAGTCGGGGCGTGCCTTTGAACATCATGTGCTCCAGCACATGGGCCACGCCACTGCTGCCATCGACTTCGTCCATAGACCCCACGCGCACCCACAACATGTGTGCTGCGGTGGGTGCGCGGCGGTCGGGTTTGACGATGAGTGTGAGACCGTTGGACAGCGTGTGTTGCACCGCCACAGCCGACGGGGCGGGATCGGCGGGGCTGGCCCACGCCGCGGTGCTCACACTGAGCGCCACAAGCACGGCGCGGAAGCAGGCATTGAAGATCTGGGGTTTCATAGAATGCACTAGACACCAGAAAGTGGCCAATGTTCTCGTTCTTCCGAAAAAAACCCGCCGTTCCACCTGCCGCAGCCGCCACGCCCCCTGCACCACCCACGCCCGGCGTGCCATCTGCTGCCGCTCCAGCCGTTGTTCCTGCTGTTCCCGCCACCCCAGCGCCACCCACGCCTGCCATCACCGTCGCCACGGCAGCACCTCCCTCCCCCGCCTCGGAACAGGCCAAGCCCGAACGCAGCGGCTGGCTCGACAAACTCAAAGCCGGACTGAAGAAAACCGGCAGCGCCATTGCGACCGTGTTCACGGGCACGCAGATCGACGATGCCCTTTACGAAGAACTGGAAACCGCGCTGCTGATGGCCGACACCGGCATCAAAGCCACCGAACACCTGCTGGCCGACCTCAAACGCCGGGTGAAAGAGAGCAAAACCACCGACCCGGCAGCCGTCAAAGGCCTGCTGGCCGACGCGCTGACCGATCTGCTCAAGCCGCTGGAAAAAAGCCTGGCTGTGGGCCTGCGCGCCGGTGCCGAGCCCGGCAGCCTGGACGAGCCCACCGTGTTCATGGTGGCCGGGGTCAACGGCGCCGGTAAAACGACGAGCATTGGCAAACTCACCCGCCACCTGAGCGAGGCCGGGGCCAGCGTGCTGCTGGCGGCGGCCGATACCTTCCGCGCTGCCGCGCGCGAGCAACTGGGCGTGTGGGCCAACCGAAACACGGTGGACATCATCAGCCAGGACGGTGGCGACCCCGCAGCCGTGAGCTTTGACGCCGTGGCTGCCGGCAAGGCACGCGGTAAAGACGTGGTGCTGGTGGACACCGCCGGCCGCCTGCCCACGCAACTGCACCTGATGGAAGAGCTGCGCAAAATCAAACGGGTGGTGCAAAAGGCGCAAGCCAGCGCCCCCAACGAAGTGCTGCTGGTGATCGACGGCAACACCGGCCAGAACGCCTTGACTCAGGTGAAGGCATTTGACGAGGCGCTGGGCCTGACGGGCCTGATCGTCACCAAGCTGGACGGCACGGCCAAAGGCGGTGTGCTGGCCGCCATCGCCCGCGAGCACCCCATTCCGGTGTATTTCATCGGCGTGGGCGAAAAGCTGGAAGACCTGCAAACCTTCAACGCCCGCGAGTTTGCTCAGGCGTTGCTGGGCTGACACTCGGAGCCGCCCTCCTGCCCTCCAGCCTTCCGATTAGAGGCTCAGGCCTTCAGGAACACATCCCTGTCGGGCGCAAACAGCCCTTCCCAGTTGCAGCCAGTGAGTGCTGCGCGGGTGCGCTCCAGTAGCAGTTGCAACAGCTCCGGTGCGAGCGAACCGTCCACCACCACAGCCTCCACGTCCAGAAACGCGGTACCCGACACCACACACTTGGCGAGCGCCTGGGCGCAACTGGACACCCAGGCCTGGCCGACCGCCAGACACCGGCCGCGCCTGGCACGCCACCGAAACCGTGCCAGTGCAAGTGAAAGACACCGTGGGCGCCGGCGACTGCTTCCTGGCAGGTTTGGTCAACGCGTGGGTAGGCCAGGCGGCACAGGAGAACGTGCTGCCGCACCAACTGGTTCTGACCGATGCCCACATGCAAGAGCTTCTGTGCTGGGGCGTGGCCAGCGCCTCACTCAACTGCGAACAAGCGGGTTGCCAGCCACCCAGCCGCACCGATGTGCTGGCACGCCTGGCCGTGGCCGCACCGGCCTGCAAATTGCTTTGAGCCGGGTGGCCGGTTCAAAAAGAACTTGCCTTGTAACTTTATTTCGAAACGCTCTGACATGACCTCTGCCGACCGCTCAAACCCCCTGCCCGACGTCCTTGACATGGTGATATTCGGCGGCGTGGGTGACCTCTCTCTGCGCAAGTTGCTGCCCGCGCTGTACATGGCGCATTCGCACGGCAACCTGCCCGAGCGGACCCGCATCGTGGCCCTGGGGCGCCAGGCATGGACACACGAGGAGTTTGTGGCCTTTGTCAGCAGCCGCTGCCAGCCCTTCATTCCCGAGAAAAGCCGCGAGCCCGGAGCATGGCAGCGGTTCCTGAACCTGCTGGTGTACGTCAGCCTCGACGCCACCGACGCGGCTGCCTATGCCACAACCGGGCAGCGACCGGGTGTATTACCTGGCCACGGCCCCCAGCCTGTTCACTGGCATTTGTGCACACCTCAGTGGCGCAGGTCTGGTGGATGCGCGCAGCCGTGTGGTGCTGGAGAAACCACTGGGGCACGATCTTGCATCGGCCCAGGACATCAACAACGAGGTGGGCCGCTACTTTGCCGAGAGCCAGATTTTCCGCATCGACCACTACCTGGGCAAAGAAACGGTGCAAAACCTCATGGTGCTGCGCTTTGGCAACAGCATTTTCGAGCCCCTTTGGCGCGGTCCGCACATCAAGAGCGTGCAAATCACGGTGGCCGAGTCGGTGGGCGTGGGCAGCCGGGCCGGGTTTTACGACGGCACCGGTGCCATGCGCGACATGGTGCAGAACCACCTGTTGCAGTTGCTGTGCATCGTGGCCATGGAGCCACCCGTGTCGCTCGACCCCGACGCAGTGCGCGACGAAAAGCTGAAGGTGCTGCGCTCCCTGCGCCCCATGAAGGAAACCGATGTGGCTCAGAACACCGTGCGCGGCCAGTACACAGCGGGTGCAGTGAATGGCGAGTCGGCCGTGGGTTATCTGCAGGAAGACAACGTACCCGAAGACAGCCACACCGAAACCTTTGTGGCGCTGAAGGCTTACATCAACAACTGGCGTTGGGCCAATGTGCCCTTCTTTTTGCGCACCGGCAAACGGATGCACGAGCGGTCGTCGGAAATCGTGGTGGAGTTCGCGGCCATGCCGTTTGCGCTGTTCCCCGACGCACCGCGCCAGCAGACCAACCGCCTGTGCATCCGCCTACAACCCGAAGAGCATGTGCAGCTGCAGATGATGGCCAAAGAACCCGGCAGCGGCATGCGCCTGCGCCCCGTCAGTCTGAACCTGGACCTGGAATCGGCCTTCACCGGACGCCGTTCCGAGGCATGATCCGGGGCCGCCTCACCCACTTCATGCGCCGCGACGAACTGGAAGCCGCCTGGAAATGGGTGGAACCCATCATGGACGGCTGGACCGCGTTGGACGAAAAACCCAAACCGTACACGGCCGGCAGTTGGGGCCCGGCCGCATCGTCGGCCCTGATGGCCCGCGAGAACATGGCCTGGATGGAAGAGTCCTGAGCATGAATGCCTCACTGACCGAGCACCACTTGCCAGACGAGCGCCAGCTGGCTCAGGCACTGGCGCAAGACATCGCGCAACGCCTGGCGACCGCCGTGGCCGAACGGGGCAGTGCCCTGCTGGCGGTGTCGGGCGGCAAGTCACCCGTGGCGCTGTTTCAGGCACTGGCCGCGCAGCCGCTGCTGGCCGATGCCTGGCCGCACATCACCGTGCTGCTGGTGGACGAACGCTGCGTGCCCCCCACCCACGCCGACAGCAACGCCCGCCTGGTGCACGAGCACCTGCTGCAAGGCCCGGCGGCTGCGGCGCGCTGGGTACCGCTGGTGAATGGCGAGCTGGGCCAACTGACGGCGACCCAGGCCAGTGTGGATGTGCAACGCTTGCGACTGGCCACCGAAGCACGGCTGGCCCCCCTGCCCTGGCCGCTGGATGTGGCCGTGCTGGGCATGGGGCTGGACGCACACACAGCGTCGTTCTTCCCTGGCGCTCCCGGTCTGGGCGAGGCCCTGACCACGCAAGCCCGCTGCGCCTGGGTGTTGCCCGACCCGGTGCTGAACAAGGCAAACCACGCGCGCATCACGCTCAGCCTGAGCACCCTGCTGGCTGCGCGCCAACTGTGCCTGCCGCTCTCTGGTGCGGCCAAGCAGGCGGTGTACGCCCAGGCACGCCAGGCCGCCACCCCCGAGCTGCCGGTGTCGCTGCTGCTGTGCCAGACGCACACGCCCGTGGCGGTGTGGCTGTCGCCTTGACACTTCATTTATGCACAAATAATGCCCATGCCGCATGCTGGTATTGGATTTTAAGCTACACAAATTAACATACCACACCACCCATGAACGCCCCTTTGAACGCAGCCCTGGCCGAAGTGACCCAACGCATCGTGGCGCGCAGCGCGCCCACCCGCGCCGCTTATCTGGCCAGCATAACGCCACGGCATGGGATGCGCCAACATGGCCCACGCGTTTGCCGCCATGCCCGAGGCCGACAAACGCCAGGTGCTGCAGGTGCACGAAGTGCGCGCACCGCACCTGGGCGTGGTCACCGCCTACAACGACATGCTGTCGGCCCACCAGCCCTACGAGCACTACCCCGAGGCCATCCGCGCCGCTGCCCGCGCCTGCGGTGCCACAGCCCAGGTGGCCGGTGGCGTACCGGCCATGTGCGACGGCATCACCCAGGGTGCGGCAGGCATGGAGCTGAGCCTGTTCAGCCGCGACGTGATCGCGCTGGCCACCGCCGTGGCGCTGTCGCACAACGTGTTCGACGCAGCATTGTTTCTGGGCGTGTGCGACAAGATCGTGCCCGGCCTGTTCATGGGCGCCCTGCAATTTGGCCACCTGCCCACCGTGTTTGTGCCCGCCGGGCCCATGACGTCGGGCCTGAGCAACGACGCGAAAGCCAAGGTACGCCAGCAGTACGCCAAAGGCGAGGTCAGCCGCGAGGCGCTGCTGGAAGCCGAAAGCCAGGCCTACCACTCGGCCGGCACCTGCACCTTCTACGGCACGGCCAACAGCAACCAGATGCTGATGGAAATCATGGGCCTGCACCTGCCGGGCTCCAGCTTCATCAACCCCGGCACGCCGTTGCGCGAGGCCCTCACGTTCGAGGCCGTGCGCCGCGCCACCGCTCTGACAGGCATGGGCACATCCACCGCCACCCGCCTGCCACTCAGCGAAGTGGTGACCGAAAAAACCATCGTCAATGGCATGGTCGGCCTGCTGGCCACCGGAGGCAGCACCAACCACACCCTGCACCTGGTGGCCATGGCACGGGCCGCAGGCATCGTGATCGACTGGGACGACTTTGCCCAACTGTCGGCCGCCGTACCCCTGCTGGCCCGCGTGTACCCCAACGGCAAAGCCGACGTGAACCACTTTCAGGCTGCAGGTGGCATGGGCTTCCTGATGCGCGAGTTGCTGGGCGTGGGTCTGCTGCACGCCGACGTGGCCACCGTCATGGGCCAAGGCTTGGCCGCCTACACCCAAGAGCCTTGGCTCGACGATGGCCAGCTGGCTTGGCGCGATGTGCCCGCCCAATCGGGCGACGACAGCGTGCTGCGCCCCGCCAGCCACCCCTTCAGCGCCGACGGCGGCCTGCGCCTGCTGCAAGGCAACCTGGGCCGCAGCGTGGTCAAGGTGTCTGCCGTGGCCCCTGAACACCGCGTGGTGCGCGCCCCCGCCGTGGTGGTGGCAGACCAGCAGGAGTTACTGGCCCTGTACAACGCGGGTGAACTGAACAAAGACTTTGTGGCCGTGGTGCGCTACCAGGGGCCCCGCGCCAACGGCATGCCCGAGCTGCACAAACTCACCCCCCCACTGGCGAACCTGCAAGACCAGGGGTTCAAGGTGGCACTTGTCACCGATGGCCGCATGTCGGGTGCATCGGGCAAAGTGCCCGCCGCCATTCACCTGAGCCCAGAAGCGCTGGGCAACGGCCCCATTGCCAAAGTGCACAACGACGACATGGTGCTGCTCGACTGCGACGCTGGTGTGCTGACGCTGGAAGTGGACGCCGCCACCCTGGCCGCACGGACCGTGGTGCACCCTGACCTGTCAGCCAACACCCACGGCACCGGTCGGGAGCTGTTTGGCCTGTTCCGCTCCCACGCCAGCACAGCCGAAACCGGTGCGTCCCCACTCTGGGGCTGATCCTTTGATTCATAGCTGTCAGTGCAATACAGATAAGCGCTGGAGGCCAATTTCATTTGAAAACCATGAACACAACCCTCGCCCTGCCCGCCTTCACCTCCCGCGTGGTGCCCGTCATCGCGCTGACCGATGCGGCCCAGGCCGTGCCCCTGGCTCACGCCCTGCTGGCCGGGGGCATTGACGTGATGGAAATCACCCTGCGCACGGAAGCCGGGCTGGCCGCCATTGAGGCTGTCGCCCGCGCCGTGCCCGAGATGCACTTGGGCGCCGGCACCGTCACCCGCGTGGCAGACGTCCAGCGCGTCGTCGATGCGGGGGCGCGCTTTGCCCTGTCACCCGGCTGCACCCCCGCGCTGGTGGAGGCCGTGCGCGCCGCCCAACTGCCCTTTGTGCCCGGCGTGATGACGCCCAGCGAAGTGATGACCGCCCGCGACCTGGGCTTTGGCCTAATGAAGCTGTTCCCCGCCGCGCAAGCCGGTGGCCTGGGCATGCTGCAAGCCCTGGGTGGCCCGCTGAGCGACGTGCGCTTTTGCCCCACTGGTGGCGTCAGCCTGCAAAACATGGCCAGCTTTCTGGCGCTGAAGAATGTGGCCATGGTGGGTGGCAGCTGGCTCACCCCGGTCGACGCACTGGCCGCTGGCGACTGGGGCTGCATCACCCGCCTGGCGCAGGAAGCCACCGACGCCGCACGAGCCGCCTGACACCCTCTACCGTTCTGCCATGAACCATTGGCATACTGCCAACTGAAACCCGACACACCCAAGAAAGCGGCACGCGCCGCTCACCCCATGAACGCCACCGCCCACCGCCACGTCAGCACCCCCACCGCCCTGCCCGCCTGGGGTGCGCTGCAAGCCCTGGCCAACCAAGGCCTGCCGCACCTTCGCGACCTGCTGGCAAATCCCGATCAGCGCCCTGCCCCTGTGGCTGCGGACGGCACCGGCATGCGGCTGGATTTCGCCCGCCAGGCTGTGAACAGTGCCGTCATGAACCAACTGCTGGCCCTGGCCCAGCAGGCAGGCGTCGCTCAGCAGCGCGACGCCATGTTTGCGGGCGCTCACATCAACACCACCGAAGACCGCGCCGTGCTGCATGTGGCCCTGCGTGGCGCACCCGACACCGTGGGCCCCTGGGGTGCGGCGGTGCACGCCGATGTGCAAGCCGAACTGGCCCGCGTGTGTGCCTTTGCCGACGCGCTGCGCAGCGGCCAGCTCAAAGGCCACACGGGCGAAACGCTCACCGATGTGGTGAACATCGGCATTGGCGGCTCTGACCTGGGCCCGCGCATGGCCACCGAAGCTTTGGGCCACCTTGCAGCTCCCAGCGCGGGCACGCCCGACGTGACCGTGCACTACGTCAGCAACCCCGACGCCTGGGCCTTGCACAGCGTGCTGCGCCGCCTGAACCCCGCGCGCACCCTGGTGGTGGTGTCGTCCAAAACCTTCACCACACAGGAAACCCTGACCAACGCCGCATCGGCCCGCCGTTGGCTGGCCGATGGTGGCATTGCCACCGAGAACCAGGGCAAGCACCTGGTGGCCATCACCGCAGCGCCCCAGCGATCGGCTGCGGCGGGCTACCTGCCCGAACACACTTTCACCTTCTGGGACTGGGTGGGCGGCCGCTACTCGGTGTGGTCGGCGCTGGGCCTGCCACTGGCGCTGGCCATTGGCAGCACCGCGTTCCGCGAGTTTCTCGCCGGTGGCCACGCCATGGACGAGCACTTAGGCCAACCTGCCCGTGCTGATGGGCCTGCTGGGTGTGTGGAACCGCAACTTCCTGGGTTGCCCCACGCAACTGCTGTCCACCTACCCCAGTCGCCTGGCGCGGTTTGCACCCTTTGTGCAGCAAATGGACATGGAAAGCAACGGCAAGCGCACCCACTTGGACGGCTCGGCATGCGATGTGGCAACAGGCCCCATCGTGTGGGGCGGGCTGGGCATTGACGGGCAACACGCCTACTTTCAGTTACTGCATCAAGGCCAGCACCGTGTGCCTGTGGAGTTTGTAGGGGTTGAAAGCGAAGACGTCGCGCTGGCCGACTTGCCGTTGGCAGCCGAGCACCACCGCGTGGTCAACCTGAACCTGCGCGCCCAAGCTGAGGCACTCGCCAAAGGCCGTGGCGAGGCAGACACCCTGGCCAGCC
>JAIFMP010000047.1 GCA_020048405.1 Hydrogenophaga sp. | reverse complement strand
TGCGCGGCAAGTCGTCATACATCATGCCGCTGGACGGCCAACGCCTGATCGGCTGTGGCGCTTACCGCAGTGCAGTCAAGACACTGGACGAATTGAACAAGACCAACCGGGGCAACTGATATTCAATAGCTAACTATTGAATACAGGCAAGCGCATAGGCCTTAAAACTCGCTGATTCCAGGGGCTTGCTGAACAGATAACCCTGGTAATTGAGGCACCCCATGGCCAGCAGGCAATCGCGTTGCCCAGAGGTCTCCACACCCTCTGCTATCACGTCCAGCCCCAGGGTCTGACCCAAGGCCAGCACCGTGCGCGCAATGGCGGCGTCGTGGGGGCTGGTTTGCACATCGCGCACAAACGACTGGTCGATTTTGAGCTGATCCAGCGGCAGACGCTTCAGGTAAGTCAGCGACGAATACCCGGTGCCGAAATCGTCCAGCGAAAACAGCACGTCCAACTGGCGCAGCGCGTTCATTTTGGCAATGATGTCTTCCACGTCATGCACCATCAGGCTCTCGGTCAGCTCCAGCTTGAGCGAACGGGGAGGCAACTGGGCCTGCTTCAGCACCCGCGCCACAGCGGCCACAAAGTCGGCACTGCGAAACTGGTGGGCACTCACGTTCACGGCCAACGAAAAACCGCCCCCCCAGGCATCTGCAAGCGCAGGCGTGTCGAACCAGGCCCGCAATTGCTGGCTGGCCTCATGCAACACCCACTGCCCCAGTGACGACATGAGCCCCGCCTGCTCTGCCAACGGAATGAACACGGTCGGCGACACCGGCCCGCGCACGGGGTGTACCCACCGCAACAGGGCCTCGGCCCCCAGCAGGCTGCCTGCAGAGTTGTGCTGCGGTTGGTACACCAGCCGCAACTGCCCGGTGGCGCCCAGTGCACTGCGCAAGTCTTCAGCCAACTGCAAACGCTCGGCCATGTCCGCCTGAATGGCGGGATCGTAAAACCGCAGTGTGTTGCGACCAGCGGCCTTGGCCTGGTACATGGCCACGTCGGCCCGCTTGATGACCTCGTCCACGGCCAATCCTTCGTCTGCAAACAGCGCCACTCCCACGCTGGGCGTGCTGGTGAGTTGCAGGCCCGCCAAGGGGTAGGGGCGCGAGAGGGCGGAGACCACCTTCAAACCGATGTCCTCGGCCACTTGGGCGGGCTCATCCCCGGCGGACAACTCCAGACGGCTGAGCAACAACACAAACTCGTCGCCCCCCAGACGGCACACCGTGTCGGATTCGCGGGCGCAGGCCAGCAGCCGCAATGCCACCTGCCGCAGCAGCTCATCGCCCTTGTCGTGGCCCAGGGTGTCGTTCAGGTCTTTGAAGTTGTCCAGGTCAATGAACATCAGTGCTCCGTGCGCATGGTCACCCTGGCGCGCCTGCAGGGCTTGGGCGAGACGGTCCAACAACAGACGCCGGTTGGGCAGGCCAGTGAGGGGGTCGTAATACGCCAGGCTGCGTATCTCGGCCTCGGCCTTTTTGCGCGCAGTGATGTCCTGCACCGTGCCCACGATGCGCACGGGTTGGCCCAACCCGTCGAACTCCAGCCGACCAATGGCATGCACCCACACCACCCGGTCGTCGGCAGGACGGCGGATGGTGTACTCCACATTGAAACCGGTGCGGTACGACACGGCTTCCTGGTAAGCCTTGCGCAGGGTTTCGCGGTGCTCGGGCTCCACCAGTTCAACCCACCCCTTGGCCGTGCGCTCAAAGTCTGCGTTGATGCCAAACAGGTTGTCGAGCAGCGCAGAACTGGTCCAGGTTCCCGTGGCCACATCGGTGATGAAGTACCCCAGGCGCGCCACTTCCTGTGCCTCGGCCAGCAACTGTCCGCTGTGCACCAATGCGTCTTCGGTCTGTTTTTCCTGCGTCCAGTCGGCGAGGTAGCCGTTCCAGGTGACGGTACCGTCGTTTTGTTTCTGGGGCAACGCCTTGGTCCAGAACCACCGCACATGGCCATCCAGCGTTCGCATGCGAAAGTCGGTCTCCAGCGGGGCCAGGTGGCGGGCAGACAGTTGCAGCGCGCCGCGCAGGTCCCGGCGGTCGTCTTCAACAATGTGAGCACGCCAAACGGCATCACTCACCCGCAATTGTTCCGAAGTGAAACCCGTGAGCAACTGCACACCCGGGCTGATGTACGAAAACCAGGTGTGGCCATCGGGCCTCTGGTGGTACTGGTACAGCACACCTGGCACCTGGCTCGCCAACTGGCTCAGGGCACCGTGTGCCGAGTGCACCTTGCCCAACAACACATACACCAGCCCCGCGCTCCCCAGGCTGAACACCGCGCCCCAGAGCATTTGCAGGGCGAGACCCAGCCCATCGGTCCACCCACCCACGGGCGCCAGCCGCAATTGCCACACCTGGTTGTACAGATTCACCGGCAACACCAGCGGCTGCTCCAGCCGCTGCCCGGCACCGAGGGACGTGTGCAAGACCCCACCGGGGCCCAGCAACTCGTGTTCAAAACCCTGCTGGCGCAAAACGTCAAGGCGGCTGCTGCCGAGCATTTCGGCCAGCCCCACCCCGGCACGCACCAGGCCCCACAGCGGGGCGTCGCTGGTGTTGCCGTCGGCCGCCAGAAAAACCGCTTGATAGGCCACCATACCAACACGCCCTATCGGCAGCGGGCCAGGGTCTTTGAGCACCAACGCCTGGGTGCGCACCGCTTGAAGTGCTGCCGGGTCGGGGGCGGTACCACCGAGCACATCCATGCCAAGTACCTTGCTGTCGTGGCCCGCTGGCACCACCTGTGCCACCACGCCACCGGGCAACAGCCCCAGCGCCAGCACACCCGGTCTGTTGCGCAGCAGCTCGCTGCCAATTTCAGGGAAACGGGGCACGGAGCCGCGACCGTCCTGAACCAGCGCTGCCATCACCTCCAGGGCAGCCAGATCGCGCTCCAGGGCCACCTTGAGGTCTTGTACCTGCGCCTCGGCCACCTGAGTGGCCTGTGCCGTCAACCGGCTTCGGCGCTGCCCTTCCCGGTCAGCGACCCACAAAACCGATGCCGCTGTCAGCAACACCATCACCACCACAGACGTGAGCAAGGGCGGCAACAGCCCCAGCGAACGCCCGGCGGGCAATGGCGGGGTGGTCAAACGGCGTTGGAGCGGACAGCCGCCCCTTCTGACACAGGCAGGCGCGCACCGCACACCCTGGCGCGGCCAGTCCGCTTGGCCTGGTAGAGCTGTGCGTCGGCCAGCGCCAGCAGGTAGGCAGCGCGCCCCCCCACATCGGCACCCTCACGGCTGGCCACGCCAAGGCTCACGGTGACCACCGGCGCGACCTGGGAAAACAGGTGTGCAATGGCTGCCCCGCGCACGGCGCGCAACATGCGCTCAGCCATCACCAGCGCATCGTCGTGGCCGGTGTCGGGCAACAGGCACACAAATTCTTCGCCGCCGTAACGGGCCACCAGATCGGAGGGGCGACGCAACTGCGCCTTGAGCAGTGCGGCAATTTGCCGCAGGCAATCGTCTCCCGCCTGGTGTCCGTAGTGGTCGTTGTAATTCTTGAAAAAGTCCACATCCAGCAACAACAGCGATAAAGCGCCGCCCGTGCGCTGGGCGCGCCCCCACTCCATGGCCAGTCGCTCGTCAAAGTGGCGTCTGTTGGACACGCTCGTGAGTCCATCCATGAACGCCATGTCGCGCAAAAAGTCGGACTGGAACTTGAGGGTGAGATGGGTCTTGACCCGTGCCTTCACCACGTTGGGGTTCACCGGTTTGGGGATGAAATCGACCGCACCGGCCAGCAGACACTGGGTTTCTATTTCATCGCCACCGTGGGCGGTGACAAATATGACCGGTATGTCTTTGGTGTCGGGATGGGCCTTCAGCCTTTGCAGCACCTCGAAACCGTCCATGTCGGGCATGACCACATCCAGCAGCACCAGATCGGGCTGCTGCTCGTGGCACACCTTCAGCGACTGCTCGCCACTGTTCGCCATGAATATCTGGCACTCGCCCGCCAGAGCGCGGTACAGCACTTGCAGGTGAATGGGCTGGTCATCTACCACCAGCAACCGCGGCTTGCGCTGTGGGCTGGCCAGCGGCAGCAACACATCCACCCCCTGCTTGGGCGCGGGAGGTGCGCCGACCAATTCCAAGGTTTGTGTGGGTGCGAATTCAGGCACGGGACTGGCTTTGTTGTAAGAGGTCTTGGGCGGCGCTCAGGGCCTGCTCGAAATCGAGCATTTCCATCGCGGCGTGCAGCGGCTGCCATTCTGGTGCCCCTGCCACGGAAGCATCTTGCAGCATTTCGTCGTGCAACTCCAGTGCCTGCATGTCAGAAGCCGTCAGCAGGCCGACCAAGGCCTGCAAACGCGGGGTCCAGAGCGGCCGCCAGTCAATGTCTGGGGCTGCACTTGCCGCCGGTGTGGCGGGGCCCGTGGGCTGCATGGCATCGAGCACCTGGCGCAGGGCCAGGTCGCTCCTGGCCATTTCATCCTGCACGGTTGGCAACCAGTCGGTGGGCACAGGGCCAGGCTGGCCCAAACCAGCCTTGACATGGTTTTCAGCGTTGGCAGCCAACTCGGCGAGACGGAAAGCACCGACCGTGCTGGCCGTCCCCTTGACGGTGTGCAGTGCAGCCGCAATGTCTGCCGCCGACCCTTCGGCGACCAGCGCGGCCAAGCGGGCTGACTGCGGGGGCAAATCGGCGCAGAAATTGCGCACGATGCGTTGGTAAAAGACAGGGTCTCCGCCCAGGCGGTCCAAAGCGGCGGTCACCTCCACCCTGTCGCTGGCTGGCCAGGCAGCAGGCTGCGGATAATTTTCATAGTCTTTTATGCCTCTATCGCTTATTCCTTTTGCTGTATCAGCTATATTTTTTACATCGTCCTGAACCTGATCATTGGGGTCAAACGGCTTGACGCTGCCACCGGCCCACTTCAGCAGGGTGCGCACAAGGTGCTGCAACTCAAACGGTTTGCCCACATGGTCGTTCATGCCAGCCGCCAGGCAGGCCTCGCGGTCGCTGACCATGGCGTTGGCCGTCATGGCCACGATGGGCAAGTCATTCATTTGAAGCTTGTGGCGTATGGCATGTGTGGCCTGCAAGCCGTCAAGCACAGGCATTTGCATGTCCATCAGCACCAAATCAAAGCCGTCCGGGTTCTGCCGCAGTTGGTCCACCGCAATTTGCCCGTTGTCGGCCAAGTGCACCACCGCGCCCTCCCGCGTGAGCAGTTCTTCAGCCACCTGCTGGTTGATGAGGTTGTCTTCGGCCAGCAACAGCCGCATGCCGTTGAGCAGGCGCTGGCCTTGTGCAGCCGTGACGGTGCGTGGGCCCACGCCAGATGCCAGAGCCAGCGCATCGGCCACGGCGTCGTACAGCATGGAGCCGGTGACGGGCTTCACCAGGAAGCCGTCCAGCAAGTCGCGCTGCGCTTGCGCGGCGCCCTGCAGCAACTCGCGGCCGCTGGCCGTGACCATGATCATCAGCGGCCGTGGACCGGTGCCAAACAGCTTGCGCAGTTCGGCGGCCAGGTGCATACCGTCCATGCCGGGCATGTCCCAGTCCAGGAAAATCACGTCAAACGGCTTGGCCGACTGACCCAGACCGGCCTGCACCAGAGCCAGTGCATCTTCAGGGCCTTCTGCTGCGGTGGAAGACCAGCCGATGGCCTGCAGCACCCCGGTCATGATTTGCTGCGCCACCAGGTTGTCATCCACCACGAGAGCGTTCAAATTCCCCAAAGCGGGCCGCTGGACCTCGGCAAACTCAACGGGGAGCGCCGATGGTTTGCGCATCTTCAACTCAAAGTAGAAGGTACTGCCCTCGCCCAGCGTGCTGCTGAGCTGGAGCTCGCCGCCCATCAGCCGCACCAGCCGCTGGCTGATGGCCAGCCCCAACCCCGTGCCCCCGTATTTGCGGGCGGTGGAACTCTCGGCCTGCGAAAAGCCACTGAAAATTTTGGCCTGCGCCTCGGGCGAAATACCGATGCCGCTGTCGTGTACCTCAAAGCGCACGGTGGCCTCTTCAAAGGGCATGTCGGGCGTGCCAGCCTGGACCAGGCTTTGCAGTTGCACTTTCAGCAACACCTCACCCTGCGACGTGAACTTGATGGCGTTGCCACCCAGGTTGATGAGCACCTGCTGCAACCGCAACGAGTCGCCGATCAGCACCTTCGGAATCGCGGGATCGATGTCAAACAGCAGTTCCAGTTGCTTGTCTTTGAGGTTGCTGGAGTAAATGGTGGCGAGGTCTCGCACCAGTTTGTCAAACGCAAACGGCTCGGGGTCCAACTCCATCTTGCCGGCTTCCACTTTGGAGAAGTCGAGGATGTCGTTCAAGATGCCCAGCAAGCTCTTGGCAGCACTTTCGCTCTTTTGGGTGTAGTCCTTCTGGCGGGCGGTCAGGTCGGTGGTTTGCAACAGGTGCAGCATGCCCAGAATGGCGTTCATGGGCGTGCGGATTTCGTGGCTCATGTTGGCCACGAACTGGCTCTTGGCCTGAGACGCGGCGTCCGCTTCCTCGCGTGCCTGCACCAGTTCAGTGATGTCGATGCGAAAACCAACGCGGTATTTGTCAGCCGTGCGCTGCTCAATGATGCGCAGCACTTTGCCATTGGCCAGCTTCTGCAACACGTCCTGGTTGGAGTCGAGATGCCGGGACAGGCGCTCCTGTACCCACTCGTCCACACGCCCCAATGCTTCGGCGTACTCGCCACGTTCAGCACCATAACGGATGATTTCTTCGAACGTGCGCCCGGGCTCGATGACGGGCGCAGACAGCGAGTAGATCTCTTTGTAGCGCTCGTTGCAGAACACCAGACGGTCCTCAGGGTCATACAACACAAAGGCCTCACCCAGCGCGTCGATGGAGCTTCGCAGGATGCGCTCTTTTTCAGCTGCTGCCTCTCGGGCGTTGACGATGTCGGTCACGTCAATGCGGAAACCTACCCGGTACCCGTCGGGCGTGTTGCGTTCCAGGATGCGCAACACCCGGCCTGAAGACACATTTTGTAAAAAGTCCAGCATCGGCTGGTTGTGTTGCGCGAGGCGCTCGGCCACCCACTCGTCCACGCGGCCCACAGCAGCGGGAATTTCACCGCTCTGCGCAGCGGAGCGGATGATGTCCTCGAACCGCGCACCCTGCACGATGTGGGCAGCGGTTTTAGGCCGGAACTGGCGGTACTGCTCGTTGCACATCACCAAACGGTCTTGCGGGTCGAAGAGCACAAAGCCCTGGTCCAGCGCCTCGATGGCGCTGCGCAAAATGCGCTCGCTTTCGGCTGCGGCCTGCTGGGCATTGACCAGTTCGGTCACGTCCAAGCGGGTGCCCGTGAACATCACACTGCGACCTTGTGCGTCGCGCTCCACGACACGGCCCCGGTCTTGCACCCACACCACGTGACCGTCTTTGTGCAGGGCCCGCACGGTGAAGTCGTGGTATTCGCTCTCTCCGCGCCAGTGGCGGAACAGCGCTTCCTGCGCTTTTTTAAAGTCTTCAGGGTGCGTGGTGCGCGCCAGGCACTCCCAGGCACTGGTTTCCAGCTCTTCCGGTTCGTAGCCGAGCATCCGGGCGAATATCGCGTTGAACTCGCCGTGGCCGGTCTGGAGGTTCCATTCCCAGGTGCCCGCACGGGTGCCTTCAATGATGTTGTTGAGGCGCAGCGAATCGGCCTCCGCACGCATCTGGGCCTCTTTCAGCGCAGACACGTCGATATGGGTGCCATACATCATCAGGGCTTTGCCGTCTGACGAATGCGACACCACTCGGCCACGGCTCTGGACCCACACCCAATGGCCATCGCGGTGCTGGAGGCGTATGGTTTCGCTGTAATAGGGTATTTCGCCCGCCGCATGGGCAGCCAGCGACACTGCGGCGCGCAGGGCATCTTGGGGATGACACAGGCGCTCCCACACGTCGGACGTAACGGGGTTCAATTCGTGCCAGTTGAGACCCAGCATGTCGGCCCACAGAGCGTCGATTTGAGACTCTTGGGTTTGCAGGTTCAGCGCCCAGGTGCCGGCGCGCGCGCCTTCAATGGTGGTTTGCAGCCGCTGGCGGCCTTCGAACAATTCCAGCTCACGCTGTTTGCGCTCGTCAATGTCCTGCACCGTGCCGTACACCCGCAGGCAGCGGCCGTTGGCCATTTCAGACACGCCAATGGTGCGTACCCAGCGCAAGTTGCCACCGTGGGTGAGTATCTGCATCTCGGTGTCGTAGCCCTGTCCCTCTTCCGCAGCACGCTGAACCATCGCGGTCAGTGCCGCGCGCGTGGATTCCTCGGGGTGACATGCCAAGGCAGTTTCTGGCGTGGGGTCAGTGCCGGGCGGGAACTCGTATATCTCGCGGGTCACGGCCGACAGTTTCAATTGCTGGGTCTGCCAGTCCAGCTCCCAGGTGCCGATGCGCGCGGCCTGGTTCGACATTTCCAGCGTCTGCCGGGCCCGCTCCAGCTCCTCCTGCGCCACCTTGCGGGCGGTGATGTCGGTGCGAATGGACACATACCGTTCGATCTCACCGGTGGCGTTCACGAACGGGGCCACCAGGCTGTCCAGCCAATACAGCCGCCCACTTTTGGCGCGGTTGCACACCTCGCCGTGCCATGGCTTGCCAGCCTGGATGGTGCTCCACATCGCCCCCCAGAACCCGGACGGGTGGTGGCCCGAGTTGACGATGTGGTGCCCCGTACCGATCAGTTCTTCCGCGCTGTAACCGCTGATGTCCATGAACGCCTGATTGGCATCGGTGATGATTCCACGGGCATCGGTTTGCGACACGATGGCGTGGGTCTTGATGGTGTTCATCAACGCCTCGGTCTCGCGCAGGGCCGCCACCATTTCTTCCCGCGCCTGAAGCTCGGCGGTGATATCGCTTTCGATCGATATGAAGCCTGTGACCTCGCCCCACTCGTTGCGTGTGGGTTGAATGTCTACCCGTGTCCAGTACTCCTGCCCGCTCTTGCTGCGGCTGCGCACCTCCGCCTTGTAGTCTTGGGTACCTTCGAGCGCTGCGGCAAGTTGCTTGTGTGTGGCCCAATCGGATTTCTCAAAGTACAGCAGCTCGTCTGCACGTCGGCCCTGGACTTCCTCAAGGGTGTACCCGGTCTGCTGGACGAATGCCTCGTTGACCCACTGAATCCGCCCTGCCGGGTCGGTGATGGTGACCAAGTTGGTGGTATTGCGGGCCACCAGCGCCAGGCGCTGGTTTTCCAGACCCATGGCGGCCAATTGACGCTGTGCTTCGCTGCGGCCCCGCACCATCAACCACACCCACCAAGCCACCAGCAAGGTGGCAAACGCGCCCCCAAAGCCAACAGCCACGGAGGAGTGTTGGTCGGTTTGCTCGTCAAAAATGGGGGTGGAACGTGCACTCAGGTCAAAGTAGCGGTTGCCCCAGAAGAACTGCTCGCGGTGCTCCAGGCGATGTGCCGCAGGGGCCAGGGCACTGCCGTCGGCTTGCAGCCGCAGACCGGAATGGTCATACAGCATCACTCCCTGGGTCTGACCATCGCCCCGAACGGCGAGAGCATCGGAAATGTCGAAATCGACAGTCAACTTGAGCCCCGCGATCGCAGTCTTAATGAGCGCGTCGGCCTCGAACGACAGCAGGGCAAAACCCTGCAGGTACGTTGAACGGTCTGCGGGGGTATGGGGCACACTGCCGGTTTCGTACACCGGCATGTAGTACATAAATGATGGCTTGGCTTCCTTTGCGTTGACCCGCACCACCGGCGCCGTCAGCACCGCCGTGCCGGAGCGTGCTGCCCGCTCCATGGCTGCCCAGCGATCGGTGTTGCTGGACACCTCAAGCCCTAATGCCTGACGCGAGGCCACGGGTTGCACCAACTCAATCACAAACCGATCGTCTATCCCCCGCCCGTGCTCCGAGTTCATGTACCTGAACTTGAAGCCTGGGTCCTCCTCCGAGCGCGACTCCACGTAAGCCTCCAGATCGCGCATCGGAACGCGACGGGCATAGGCCAAAGCAGACACTGCTGGAAAACGGGCCTTGAGATCCAGCGAGTCCGAAAAGTGCTCGAACTCAGGCGTCGTCAGCTCTTTTGATGCGGCAAACGCCCCACGCACCGCAGTCAACAGCAGGGCTTGCTGGTTGAGGTGATTTTGCAGTGAGGCCTTGAGCCGTTCGATCTCGCGGTCGAACAACAGCTGCTCACGCTGTGCTGCGGTTTGGTTGAACGCGCGCACCGACCAAGTCGTGAGCGCTGCACCCAAGACGAGCACAGCCACCACCCAAAGACTGGGGTGCAGAAGTTTGATGTATCGCCCCATGCCCAACACCCCTCAGGTGCGCAACACGCGCTTCAACTCAACCTCCAGTGCGTCGCGTTCCAGGGGCTTGGCCAAGTATCCGTCGGCACCGGCGGCGAGAAAACGTGCGCGATCGCTGGGCATGTCAAATGCCGTGACCATGATCACCGGCGTGCGCCGGGCACCTTGCTTTTCCCGCTTTCGTATTTCGGCCACAGTGGATACCCCGTCAAGGTGGGGCATGGTGACATCCATCAGCGCCACATCAAAGGCCTGTGCCTCCAGCGCTTTGAGGGCTTTTTCGCCGTCGGTCACCAGCACGCCGCTGTGGCCCATGTCGCGCAGCACGCGGGTCGCAACCCGGAGGTTAACTGGGTTGTCGTCTGCAACCAGGATACGAAGGGATTTGGAGGCCGATGCGACTGTTGTCATGGATATGTCTGTGTAACCGTGGATACAAAATCCCCGCGCTCTGCGGCGCGTGGGTGGAGCCTGCTTCACAGCGCCCCGAAAACTTTTTTAAGGAGCGCCGTCCCGGCTTGCGCCGGGTTTTGGCGTATTTTGCGCTCTTCTTCACCTATGACCTGGTAAAGGCCCGCCAGTGCGCGAGACGTTACGTAGCCAGGCAGGTCTGCGTCTTCCGGCTTGATGAGGCCCAGCTTGGCAGCCCTGCCGGCCACGGCCTGGTACTTGTCGGCCAGTTGCACCTGGTCAGTGCTGCGCTTGACCACAGGCAGAAACTGCGCGGTGAGTGGCGTACGTGTTTTGGCTGCAAAAAAGTCGGTGACCGACGTTTCGCCCCCACCCAAGATACGGCGTGCATCGTCCACACCCAAACCTTTGATGGCCTGCGACAGCAAGTCGGCAGCCAGGGGAACGGCTTTTTCAGCCGCCTCGTTCATGGCTTGCACCAGGGCATCCAACCGCTTGCTCTGGCCCGTTGCTTTCAGGATCGGCGCAGCGTCTTCCAGCACGCCTGGCAAACCAATGCGAACTTTCGGGTTGTTGAGGAATCCACCCGCTTGCCCGAGTTGGGCGACGGCGGCTTTGGCCCCCGTGGCCAGTGCCTCTCTGATGGCGCCCAATGAATCGGAGCTGCTCAGAGAAGCAAGACCTTGTGCCTGAGCCGCTCCCATGCCCGCGCTGGCGGCCAGCAAGGTTGCCCACGCTGCATGGTTAAATTCACGTCGCTGCATGGAAGCCGCCTTTGCCTGTTGGATTTTTTGTTTACCCGATGCCCCGCACACCATGAATAACCTGATTCGCCCGGCCCTGATGGCCACCACGTTCGCTCTGGTTTTGGGTTTGGGCGGCTGCTCCAGCTCCGAGCCGGCTCCGCCTTCCACGTTTGTGCTGTTGGACGGCAGCAAATCTACCACCGCCGACCTCAAGGGAAAGGTCACACTGGTGAATTTCTGGGCCACCACGTGTGTGAGTTGTGTGAAGGAAATGCCAGAACTGGCGGCCACTTACCTCAAGTTCAAAGACCGTGGGTTCGAGACCGTGGCCGTGGCGATGAGTTACGACCCGCCAACCTACGTGGTGAATTTTGCGCAGTCGCGCCAGTTGCCGTTCAAAGTGGCGATCGACAACACGGGTGCGGTGGCGCAGGCGTGGGGCGACATCAAAATCACGCCCACCACGTTCATCGTGGACAAGAAGGGGCAGATTGTGAAGCGCTACATCGGAGAACCTGACTTTGCGGCGCTGCACCAGTTGCTGGAGAAACTTCTGGCTGAGAGCTGAGTCCTGATCCACAGGGCGGCCGGGCGATAGTTTGCCATATGTGCCGCCCGGCGCTCGTGTTTATTAAATAGTGTGCTACAGTTTATTTGACTTTGTAGCTGTCGTGACATGCCTTGCAGGTGGCGGCTGTGTCGCCAAAAGCGGCCTTCAAAGCGTCGAGGTTACCCATTTTGGCTGCGGCCGCGAGTTTGGTCACTTCACCGCGCATTTTTTCAGCGCCCTGGTCGAACTTGGCTTTTTCTGTCCACATCTCGGGTTTGGCATTGGACTTGATGGTTTCGGTTCCGGGTGCAAAACCAGCCCAAGGCAGTTTGCTCATGGTTTCCACGATGGCTGCGTTGTCTGCGGCGACTTTGGCATCGAAAGGCATTTTCCCGTTGGCCATTGCACCCAGGCGACCGAAATGCTGTGACATCACGAAGAATGCGTTTTGCCGATACTTCACGGCGTCTTCCGGTTTCTGGAATTGGGCCATGGCAGGCGCTGCAGCTGCGGCGGCGGCAACAACCACCAAAATTCGTGCGAGGTTTTTCATACGGGTTCTTTCATGGGGAGTTGGCAAACGACAGTGTCTGCGAGCGAGAGTGTAAAAACACCGGGGCAGTGTTCCGCCATGTGGTTGTGTGATTTCAGTCACACGGCTTGATTTTTTATTTTTGGGGAGGTTTCATGTTGAAGATTCGAGTTTGGGATTTGCCCACGCGGCTGTTTCATTGGGCATTGATGGTGGCCGTTATGGGTCTGTTGGTCACCGGCAATGTGGGGGGCAACTGGATCAACTGGCACATGCGTTTGGGCTATGCCGTTTTCACCCTGATCCTGTTTCGGCTCGTCTGGGGTTTTGTGGGTGGGCACTGGTCTCGATTTGGAAATTTCGTGCCTACACCGCGCGGCCTGTGGGCATATCTGAGGGGTGCCGAGCCAGCGAAGCATGTGGGTCACAACCCGCTGGGCGCCCTTTCGGTGCTGGCATTGTTGACGGTGTTGGCCGCGCAGGTGGGCTCAGGTTTGTTGACAGACGACGAAATCGCGTTCACTGGCCCCCTGGTTCCGCTGGTGTCGTCTTCCGCTGTGAGTTTGGCCAGTTGGTACCACAGTGAGGTTGGCAAGTTGGTGTTGCTGGCCTTGGTGGCTTTGCACCTGTCGGCCATCGCTTTTTACAGGTTCGTGAAAAAGCAGCGGCTTGTGCAAGCAATGCTCACCGGGGATCAACCTGCCCCACCGCCGCTGCCCGCAGAGACACGCGACACTCTTTCCACCCGCTTTTTGGCGCTGGCAATTTTGCTGGGCTGCGCAGGCGTGGTGTTTGCCGTTGTATCGGCTGGCGGTGCTGGCTGATGGGGAGCTAACCGTCATGGTTTACTCCCACCGGGTCTGGCTGTAAAGCCTGCGGCGATCACGCGCAGGAATACAAACCTCAACCCTCTTTCGCTTGGGCCAGCAACGTCTCCGCATCGCTGACTTCAAATTTGCCTGGCGCCTCAACGTTCAGGCTTGTCACCACCCCATTTTTCACAAGCATGGAATAGCGGTTGCTGCGCAAACCCATGCCCCGGGCGGTCAGATCAAGTGTGAGACCGGTGGCTTTGGCAAAGTCAGCCGAGCCGTCTCCCAACATACGGACTTTGCCTGCAGTTTGTTGGTCCTTGGCCCACGCGCCCATCACGAATGCATCATTGACACTGATACACCAGATTTCATCCACCCCGGCGGATTTGAGTGCATCGGCGTGCTCCACATAACCTGGAACGTGTTTGGCTGAACAGGTGGGGGTGAACGCACCGGGAAGCGCAAAAACAGCGATGGTTTTGCCTGCAGTGGCTGAAGCAGTGTCAACTGGCGCAGGCCCTATGGGGCAACCCTCTGTCTCGACTGCGTTGAATTCGATCAACGTGGTTGCGGGCAACGTGTCGCCAATTTTGATCATGTTTTCTCCTGTTTGGGTTGGATCACCAAAATGCGATCGGAAATAAAAAAAGCGACTGAATTGTCAGTCGCTTTTCGGTGCGGCGCAGTGTGCGCTGCAAACAGGCTTACACAGCCTCGGCTTTTTGAACCAGGCGCGTGGC
>JAIFMP010000098.1 GCA_020048405.1 Hydrogenophaga sp. | reverse complement strand
CGCACTCTTCGGCGGCCAGGCCGGTCAGGTCAATGTCTTCACGCTGCAAGGGCTGGTTGTCTGCCGAGTCCATGCGGCTGGCCAGCAAAATCTCATCGATCAACTGGTCCAGCTCCGCAATGTTGCGGGCAATCTCGGCGCGTTGGGCTCCCACTTTGGCGAGATCGGTCGGATCCAGCAGCTCCAGACCCATGCGGATGCGGGCCAACGGCGAGCGCAGCTCGTGCGAAGCATTGGCCAACAGGGTTTTGTGGGACTGCACCAGCGCTTGCACCCGGCCCGCCGCCACGTTGAAGCGCTCGGCCAAAAACGCCACTTCGTCTTGGCCGTTCACCGGCACGCGGGCGCTCAGGTCGCCCTCGCCCCAGCGCTCCACACCCGACTGCAAAGCCTCCAAACGTTTGGTCAGCCACCGCACCACGGGGTAGGTGCCCAGCGCCACCGCAAGCGCCACCAGCACCAGCATGCCCACGAAACCGCCGGTCTGCGCCATCCATGGCGTTTCGCGTGAGCCCCCAGGCGGCCGGGACGGGCGAGGCAGTTGCACAAACACGGTTTCGCCAGTGCGGGTGGTCACCTGGAACTCCACCGGCCCATGACCTGGCCTGCGCGTGGGCTTGGCCGGTGCCTGGCCCAGCACCTCGCCTGCTTCGTTCAGCAACACGATTTCGCGGCCCGGGCGTTCGGCCCGGTCACGCTCTTTGTCCAACTGCCACAGCCATGCGGCCACCAGCGCTAGCACCACCACGGCGCTGACCACGGCCAGCCAGATGCGGATGTAGAGGTGGCGGGACAGGATGTTCTTCAATTTCAATCCTGCTGCTTGGCAAACACGTAGCCCACGCCGCGCACGGTCAGGATGCGGCGCGGGGCTTTGGGGTCGGCCTCGATGGCGTTGCGGATGCGGCCCATGTGCACGTCGATCGAGCGGTCAAACGCCTCCAGCTCGCGGCCACGCACCGCCTCCATGATCTGGTCGCGGGTCAGCACACGCCCGGCGCGCTCGGCCATGGCCACCAGCAGGTCGAACTGGTAAGACGTGAGGTCGGCCTCGGCACCCGCCACGGTGACGCTGCGGGCGTCGCGGTCGATGGCCAGAGAGCCAAAGCGAAGCGTGGCCTGCCCGCCTGCTGCCGCCGGGGTCTGGGCGCCATCGCCCTTGCGGCGCAGCACGGCGCGGATGCGGGCCAGCAGTTCGCGGGGCTCGAAGGGTTTGGGCAGGTAGTCGTCGGCGCCCATTTCCAGGCCGATGATGCGGTCCATCGGGTCGCCCTTGGCGGTGAGCATGAGCAGTGGCACCGAGGCGGCAGGGGCCTGGAGCGCACGGATGCGGCGGCACACCTCCAGGCCGTCCATGTCGGGAAGCATCAAATCCAGAATGACCAAGGCGGGTGCTGGCCCTGCGGGGTGTTGCAGCGCAGCCAGGCCCTGTGTGGCGTCGGGCGCATGGGCGACTGCGTAGCCCGACTGGCCCAGGTACTCGGCCACCATGTGCGCCAGGCGCACATCGTCTTCAATCATCAACAGCGGTTGGCTCATGGGGTGACAGTGTGGGGGGCCTGGGTGTGGCGGGTTTGTCGGGTGTGTAAAGCTGGGTAAATGCGCCAATTCAAGGCATAGCTATAAAACCAATACCATCAAGCGACAGAGGCCATTTTCATGTGTTTTTTCGCAAGGCCAGCCACACCAGAGCCAGCACCGGCACCCCCAGCAAGGCGGTGCCTGCAAAGAAGGTGGGGTAGCCCACAGCATCGACCGCCACGCCCGAGAATCCGGCCAGCCACTTGGGGGCCAGCAACATCATCGAGCTGAACAACGCGTACTGCGTGGCGGAGTACTGCACGTTGGTCAGGCCAGACAGGTAGGCAATGAACGCGGCCGAGGCAATGCCGCTGGCCAGGTTGTCGGCCGACACCACGGCAATGAGCGCCGTCACGTCGTGCCCGTGCCCGGCCAGCCAGGCGAACAGCAGGTTGGTCAGGGCGCTCAACACGGCACCCAGCATCAGCACCCGGCCCACGCCCCAGCGCAGCGTGAGGGCTCCACCCAAAAACGCGCCCACCAGCGTCATGACCACGCCATAGACCTTGGTGACCGCCGCCACTTCGTCTTTGGTGTAGCCCATGTCCACATAAAACGGGTTGGCCATGATGCCCATCACCACGTCGCTGATGCGGTAGGTGCCGATCAGCGCCAGGATGAGCACCGCCTGCCAGCGGTGGCGGCGCAGAAAGTCGGCAAACGGCTCCAGCAGAGCGCCGCGCAGCCACTCGGCCGCGTTGCGCGCCGGGGGCAACTCGGTGCGCGCAGGTTCGCGGCTGAACAGCACAGTGAGCACCCCCACCAGCAACGAGGCAGCCATGACGAGGTAAGCCGTTTGCCACGCTGCGTTTTGGTAAGCGGCACCGGGCAGCACCTGGCCCACGGTCTGGACCACGGCAGCCGGGGCCTCGGCCCGCGCCGCGATCCACAGCACCCCGGCGCCGGCCCAAATCATGGCCAGGCGGTAGCCGGTTTGGTAGGTGGCGGCCAACACGCCCTGGTGGCGGCTGTCGGCCGATTCGATGCGGAACGCGTCCAAGGCAATGTCTTGCGTGGCCGAGGCCACCGCCACCAGCAGTGCGCACCACACCACGGGGCCAAGAGTGTGGCGCGGGTCGGCAAACGCCATGCCCACCAGCCCACCGGCAATGCACAACTGCGACAGCAGCAGCCAACTGCGGCGGCGCCCCATGGTGCGCGTCAGCAGCGGAATGGGCAGCCGGTCCACAAGCGGGGCCCAGCACCACTTGAAAGCATATGCCAGACCCACCCAGCTCAGGTAACCGATGGTGGCGCGGTCAATGCCTGCCTCACGCAAGCGAAAACTCAGCGTGCCCAGCACCAGCAGCAGCGGCAGACCAGCCGAGAACCCCAGCGCCAGCATGCGCAAGCTGGCGGGCTCCAAATACACACGCAAAGTGTCGCGCCACCCCAACCGGGGCGTGTCATCCTGGGCAGGGGCGGCGCGGTCCGAAGATGGGGTTGGAAGGTTTGGTGGTGTCATGGCAATGTGCTTTGTCTATTATTGAACCATGTGCCAACTGTGTGATGCCCTGCGCTTGGCCAATGCGCACGCTGCCCAACCCACCCCTGCGCCCGAGGGCGAGCAGGGCCTGGCCACCCACCTGCGCCACAACCGGCGGGACTTTGTGCAGCTGGCAGCTGCCAGCACTGCGCTGGCCGTGGCAGCGCCAGCCGCTGCCCAGGTGGACGTGGGCAAAGCCAGCTCGATGCGCAAACTGGTGCCCGCCGCCCAGCTCGAGGCGGCTGCCGATCAGCAATACAAACAAATGCTGGCCGAAGCCCGCGCACAAAAAGCCCTTGCCCCCGACAACCACCCCCAGCTTCAAGCCTTGCGCGCCACGGCGCAAAAGCTCATTCCGTTCACCCTGCCCTGGAACGACCGCGCCAGGCAATGGCGTTGGGAGGTGAACCTGATTGGCAGCAAACAAATCAATGCGTTTTGCATGCCTGGCGGCAAGATTGCGTTCTACACCGGCATTCTCGACACGCTCAAGCTCAGCACCGACGAAGCCGCCATGATCATGGGTCACGAAATGGCCCATGCCCTGCGCGAACACGCCCGCGAGCGCCTGGCCAAGAGCCAGGCCACCAGCATGGGCCTGTCTCTCGGGGCACGGCTGCTGGGCCTGGGCGATCTGGGAGACGTGGCCGCCAACCTGGGCACACAGTTGCTCAGCCTCAAGTAGGCCGACCTCGTGGGCCTGGAGCTGGCTGCGCGAGGTGCCTACGAACCCCAGGCCGGGGTCACGCTGTGGCAAAAAATGGGCAAGGCCTCCGGCGGCAGCGGCGGGCCGGGGCTGAACTTTCTGTCCACCCACCCTTCAGGGCCAGAGCGCATCGAGGCCCTGCAGGCCAACGTGCCCAAGGTGATGGACTTGTACAACCAGGCCAAACAGGGCAGTTGATCTCTATTCTCGATAGCTGCCTGCGCAATACCATCAAGCGGAAACGCCTGTTTTTATATAAATTTCAGGTGTTGCGCACGTAGGGGTTGAAGCGGCGCTCTTCCCCAAACGTGCTCTCGGGCCCGTGGCCGGGAATGAACACCGTGTCGTCACCCATGGGCCACAGGCGCTGGGCAATGCTGTCGAGCAGTTGTTGGTGGTTGCCCTGCGGAAAGTCGGTGCGGCCTATGCTGCCGGCAAACAATACATCGCCCACAAAGGCCCGTTTGGCCTCGGGCGAGTGAAACACCACATGGCCAGGGGTGTGGCCAGGGCAATGCCGCACGTTCAGCGTGCATTTGCCCACGGTGACGGTGTCGCCATCGGCCAGCCAGCGCGTGGGCGTGAACGCCTCGGCTGCAGGAAAACCAAACATGCGGCTTTGCTCGGGCAACCCGGTGATCCAGAACTGGTCGCCGGGGTGCGGCCCGATGATGGGCAAGCCCAGGCGGCGGGCCAGCTCCCCGGTACCGCCCGCGTGGTCGATGTGGGCGTGGGTGAGCCAGATCTGCTTCAGGGTCAGCCCACGTTTCTTGACTTCGGCCAGCAGGCGCTCCAAGTCGCCACCGGGATCGACGATGGCCGCCTCCAGCGTTTCGTCGCACCAGACGATGGAGCAGTTCTGGGCAAAGGCGGTCACGGGGACGGTGTGGTACTGGAACATGGCGCTGGCATCAACGAGGGTTCCCGGTTGGGAAGGGCGGCGCAGAGTATCCCGCATCTGCCACGTGTCAACGGGCCAGCATGGCTGGCAGGGCCGTCGACAGTGCTGGCCACCAGGCAATGACCAGCGTTCCCACAAAAATGGACAGCAGGGCCGGGAGCACAGACACCGCCACATACCGTATGGACTTGCCAAACATGGCCGACGAAAAATAGATGTTCATGCCGGCCGGTGGGCACAGGAAACCCATCTCCATGGCAGCCAGAAAAATGATGCCGAAATGGATGGGGTCGATGCCATAACATGGCCGCATAGATCTCCATCAGCGCACCCGCCAGCAGAAGAAACGCCGTCAACGCCACCAGAAACAGCGCCTGGTTGGGAATGACACTTTGCACCGCCTCGATGGCCATATCGGGAATGCCCGCGTCGATGAGGAAATTCGTCAGGCCCAGCGCCATGCCCAGAATCACCAGCACGCCGCCGATGATTTGCACCGATTCACCCAGGCAGCTTCTGAGCTTGTGCCACGGCAACTCGCCATGCGCCCAGGCCTGGGTGGCGATGGCGTAGGCCGCCGTCAAGGCTGCGCTCTCGGTGGGTGTGGCCAGCCCACTCACGAGTGAACCGATGGCCACCACAGGCGCGCCGATCTCCCACTTGGCCACCCAGGCCGCAGACATGGTTTTCCCGAAACTGGGTGCGGCGGCGGCCACTGGCGGCACCGAGGGCAACGGGCGGCGCAGATAACCTCCGAACGCCAACAGGCACAGTACCATGACCATGGCAGGCAACAAACCGGCCAGAAACATGGTGTTGATCGGCACCCGCGCAATGATGGCGTACATGATGAGCGGCACCGACGGAGCCAGCAACACACCCAGTGCACTGGCACTGGTCACCAGGCTGATGCCGCGCTGCTCCGGGTAACCCGCGTTGCGCAACAGCGGCAACAACAAACCTCCCAGCGCCAGAATGGTCACGCCACTGCCACCTGTGAAGGCGGTGAAGAACGAACACAGCACCGCCGTGGCCACCACCGTGCCCATGACGCCACCGCCCATCATGGCCACAAACAGCTGCCCTATGCGTGCCGCAGCCCCAGTGCGGGCAAACACCAGCCCGGCCAAGGTGAACAGCGGCAGCGCCGGCAACGAGGGATTGACCGTGATCTGGTAGTGCGACAGGGCCACCGAAGCCAGCGGCAATCCGTCGTGCCAGAACAGCGCCAGGGCCAAGCCCCCCAGCACGGCAAAGACCGGGGCGCCCGCCAACAGCACGGCCCCCAGCCACACCACCACGGGCCACAAAGGCATTGAGATGTTGTCCAGCCCTGCTGCCAGCCACCAGCCCACCGCCGGCAACGCGATGCCGCAGGCCGTTTTGTATGCCGCCCCCGAGGCACAGCGCGCGCCCAGTTTGGCAGCCAACAAGGCAAAGCCCACGGGCATGGTCGCCTGCACCCACCACACGGGTATTCCGTAGGCCAGCTGGCTCCCGGTTTCGATTTCAGTAGCCACAAAGCGCCAGCTCGCCAAAGCCAGTGCCCCACACACCAGAGCAGACGAACCGTTGGCAAACGCCAGGGTCAGGCGCCTCACCGGCCCACCCGATGCACTGCCCACACCCCCGAGCGTGGACAGATGGCCGTGCCGTTCGGCCGCCAATGCGCCGGCCATGGCCAGCACCAGGCCCAGGTGCTGCACCACGATGGGTGCGTTTTCCACACCGCGGCCCATCAGGGGGCGCATGGCAATTTCCAACAGGGCCAGCGACGCCAGGTCTTCGTCCGGCTGGCCCAGCCAACGCCGCCAGACGGGTGCCGGGGTTTTCACTGTGGCTTGCCCTTGCTTGCCCGGAAGGCCTTGAGGTGGGCAAACACCTCGTCAAACGTCTCGGCGGGCACCATGGTGCCGCGAATGCGGGGGTACAGCTTTTCCGCCAGGTCATTCCATTCGCGCATCTGCTCGGGGTTGGGGCGGTTGACGGTGAGCCCACGCTTTTTCATGGCATCGACGGCGTCATCCACTTCCTGGCGGGCTTTGGCGCGGATCACCGCACCCGCCTTGTCACTTTTGGCCATCACGGCTTTCTGCGCCTCTGGCCCCATGTCGTCCCACGCCTTTTTGGTGATGACAAACGCCCCCACGATGGGTGCCCAATTGATCTCCAGCATGTTCGGCGCCGTGCTGTAAATCTGGGTGGCCAGGGCGAAGTACGGAGTGGAAGGCACCACATTGATCATGCCGGTCTGGATGGCGGGCAACACGTCCGACGTCTCCAGTGGCACAGGGGTGTAGCCCAAGCTTTTCATGATGGCTTGTTGTTCGGGAACTTCATCCGTTTGAAGTCATCGGGTTTGACCGCCGCCTCTTTCGAGAAAAAACGCACCCAGCCCGCATCGCCCCAGGCCAACACCACAAAACCCTTGTCGAGAAACTTCTTTTCCATGCCGACGCGCATTTTTTCGCGCACGTAGTCCACTTCCTCCCAACTCCTGAACAGCAGCGGCATGACTTGCAGCGCGGCAATGGACGGCTCGATTTCGCGCAGCCCCACCACCGACATCAGCGCACCTTGCAACTGCCCGATGCGCATGCGGCGCGCCATTTCAGCCTCGCCCCCCTGGCTGCCATCGGTGTACACCAGATACTTTGCGTTGCCGCCCACAGCCGTGCGCCAGGTTTCCCCGATGTCCATCAGTTCGCGGTGGTAGAGCGAGTTTTTCGGCACCAGCGTGCCGATGCGCAGCCGCAGGTCTGACGCTTGGGCTGAACCGTGGAACGCAAGCGCGGCACACACCAGCCACGTAAACACAGCCCGTTGGGCAGCGGGAAAACAACGCATTGAAATGGTCATGGAGCTCAATCAGAAAAGATCGTCGGCCGTGCGCAGCAGCCATTCGGCACGGGCACGCATCACTTGGCTGGTCATGTCGCGCCGGTCGGCGCTGGCGGTCAATGCCTGATCCAGCAACTGTTCAAACGCCGGGCGGTCGCCGGCTGGCAGGGCAAGCGATTCCGCTTTGGCCACGTAGGGAGCCGCATTGCGCCCTTGGCCGAGTGCTATCGCCTGGTCAAAGTACCGCGCCGCTGTAGCAGAGGAACCGCCCGGGCGGGCTGCCTCCAGCGTGCCCATCAGGCTGGCCAGCGCACCGTCGCCGAACTCGGGTTGGGTGTTCCAGGCCCACTGGGCCAGGCGCACCACGGCGGGCAAGTCAGCCACGGCATCGGCATCGTCTTTGGACAGCGATATGTAGCCCCCCCAGGACGCAGCGGCCCAGTAGGCCAGCGCCACTTGCGACGGTTGCAGAACGTTCGCAGGTACATCGCCCTGCCCAGGGGTTTGCATCAGCCGCTGGCGCAGGCCCGGGCTGGACAACTCCAGCGCCGTGAGGGCATGACGTTGCGCACGCAGGTACATGCGGCGGGCGCGTTCGTTCAGCGCGTGGGCGGCCCGTGCATCGGTGGCGGCCCTTTGTTCGGCCTCGAATGCAACGAACGCATAGGCGTATTGCGTGAACCCGCTGGAAACGGCTTGCGCCAGCTTCAGATGCCCGGGCGTTTCCTTGAGCAGCGATTCGCTCAGCTTCAAATAGAAGGGGCTGGCGTCGCGCAACAGGGTCAGGTCTTCCTCATCCGCCGGGGCCTGGGTGGCGAGTTCGTCCGCCACGCCCTGCACCAGCAGGTGGCGCGGCGAACAGGCAGACATCACCAGCGCCAGCGCCAACACACCGGCTGCCAGCACTGGGCGCCGCAGGCAGGCCAAGCGGCGCTTTTCAGGGTCAGGCGGGTTGTTGGTCACTGCTGTCATGAACGGGGGAGGCCTTGCGTGAATGGAGTGCGACAACTCTATGCAGCGGCTGTGAATATTCAGTGACAACTGGCCTGCTCAGCCCAGCCAACGGGCCACGGCTGCCACCATGTCCAGCGTCAACTCCCAGGTGACACGGCCCAGGCCATACATGTAGACCATGCCCAACGCACCCAGCACCAGAGAGGCCACGCACATGGCGCCATCGGCCAGCAAGCGCCCAAGCCCCAGTGCTACCAGACTGAATGCCGGCAATGTGTTGCCCAGCGGCACTGGCAGGAAGATGACCAGGGCCTGCAACGCAATCCACCCTGCCCACCACGGCTGCGTCCAGTGCGCCTGCACGACTGGCCACCTGGGGCGCAACCATCGCCCTGCACCGCGGTACATCACGGCAAGGCCACGCAATGCCGCACAGCTCCAGCGGGAGTTCAACCGGAAGCTCGCCACGCGCCGGGGCAGTGTCAGTTGGCGTTGCCCCTTCGCCCATTGCCACGACAACAGCCACAGCGCCACGCCAAACACATTGCCAACCCCGCCCACGGGCAACAGGCAAAACAGGGCGTACAACATCAGCAACGTGGCAATGGACGCATGGCCGTGCAGAACCAGCAGGTCATGCAGCGTCAAGCCTGCACCACCAGCGGCTTTCGCGTCAGTCAACGCCCGGCGAAACCGGCGGGCCAGCCGCAGTGACTCGTGGCGCGACGGCGCCGCACCCGCCTCTGCCGATGTTGTCATGCAGCTTCACCCGCTGCCGTATCCACCCACAGTGGCTGGCCCGCGCGAACCTGGCTGCCGGTGTGCAGGCCAGGCGCCAGCGCAAATCCGGCGGGCACCAGCATGATGATGGTGGAGCCATGCTCGAACCAACCCAGCTCTTCGCCCTTGCGGGCCGCAGCCTGGCAGGGCATGACATTGGGCCCCCTGTAACGCAGGTGCAGCAGCACATCAATGAAGTGCAGGCGGATGCTGGCCACCAGAATGGCCGCAACGGGCACCAGGGCCACCGGGGCGTTGTTGCGCGCCAGGCGGGCTTCAATCACCGCCCGCTCGTTTTTGCAGAACAGCCTTTCCACCCGTTGGAGGGCAATGGGGTTGACATTCCAGGTGTCCCCGCTGATGTAGGTCACCTGGTCCACCGTCAGGTCGGCCGGGGCGTGAAAGCGGTGGTACATGGCGGAAGTGAGCCGCAACGTCACGTAGTTGCCATTGGCGTAGCGCTGCGCCAACGTGTCCGAACCCAACAGATCCTGCAGGGTGTACGGAAACCCCTTGGCCTGCAACACGCGCGTGCCTTCGATGCGGCCACACGCCCCCACGATGCCATCGCTGGGACTGCACAGCACCGCCTCGTCCGCGTGGAAGGGGCGGGCCCCAGGCTTGAGGCGGCGGGTGAAGCACTCGTGCAGGCTGTTGAAGTGTGTGTGCTCCGCCTCGCTCAGGTCCAAAGGCGTGAACCAGCGCCACACCGCAATCGACAGGCGCGCCAGCAACG
>JAIFMP010000099.1 GCA_020048405.1 Hydrogenophaga sp. | reverse complement strand
TCACCCATCGAAACCATGCAGGAATTCACCATGCCCGTTGTTGTGTTCAACCAGAAAGGGGGGGTTGGCAAGTCAACCATCACATGCAATCTCGCAGCCATCAGCGCCAATCAGGGATTGCGCACACTGGTGATTGATTTGGACCCTCAGGGCAACTCGACCAGCTATTTGCTGGGGAAACCCAGCTCCGATGTGGAACCCAATGTCGCAGGCTTTTTTGAGCAGACCCTGAGCTTCAGCTTCAATGTGCAACCCGCTTCCGCGTTTGTGGTCAACACACCATTTGAGTGCTTGGACCTGATGGCATCCAGCCCCGCCCTGAATGAGCTGCAGGTCAAACTTGAATCGCGGCAAAAAATATACAAACTCCGTGAGGCCCTGGTGCAACTGGCCAAGGAGTACGACCGCATCTACATCGACACGCCGCCAGCACTGAATTTTTTCACACGCTCCGCACTCATTGGGGCATCTGGATGCCTGGTGCCGTTCGATTGCGACAGTTTCTCCAGGCAAGCGCTGTACGCGCTGATGGAGAACGTGAATGAAATCAAGGCAGACCACAACCCGGGTCTGGCGATCACGGGGATTGTGGTCAACCAATTCCAGCCCAGGGCCAAATTGCCTCAGCGCATGGTGGACGAGCTGATCTCAGAGGGCTTGCCGGTGTTGGCACCCTACCTGCCGTCTTCCGTGAAGATCCGAGAATCCCATGAGGCATGCATGCCAATGATCTACTTGGATCCAGCTCACAAAATCACATTGGCTTTGAGTGAACTGCACCACCGGATCAATTGGCCGAAGGCCTCAAGACCGGCGACGAACAGGAAACGCAAACAAAAAAGCCCTCCGAAGAGGGCTTTTGAAACAAGCTAAATAATTGATTTTATTGGTTGCGCGGGCAAGATTTGAACTTGCGACCTTTGGGTTATGAGCCCAACGAGCTACCAGGCTGCTCCACCGCGCGTCAAGCTGACTATTGTATCACGCCTTGGCTTCTTCGCCTGGTGTTGCAGGTGCTTCTTCTGCGCGATCTACCAATTCCACGAGTGCCATGGGTGCGTTGTCGCCCACACGGAAGCCCATTTTCAGAATCCGGGTGTAACCACCTGGACGTGCCTTGAAGCGAGGGCCCAATTCATTGAACAGCTTCACCACAACGTCGCGATCACGCAGGCGGTCGAAAGCCAGGCGACGGTTGGCCAGTGTGGGTTCTTTGGCCAGTGTGATCATGGGCTCGACAACGCGACGCAGTTCCTTTGCTTTGGGAACGGTGGTCTTGATGACTTCGTGTGTCAACAGCGAGTTCATCATGTTGCGCAGCATCGCCAGGCGGTGCGAGCTGGTGCGGTTGAGTTTGCGGAGACCGTGTCCGTGACGCATGGTGTTTTCCTTCGTTTAATTAATGCTCCCAGCCGTATCAGGTACTGGAAATTGGCCGTCAATGCAGCCGGTTGGTAAAAATCAATGCTTGTCCAGGCCAACAGGCGGCCAGTTTTCCAGCTTCATGCCCAGAGTCAGCCCGCGCGAGGCCAGCACTTCCTTGATTTCATTCAAGGATTTGCGACCCAAGTTGGGAGTCTTCAGGAGTTCATTTTCGGTGCGCTGGATAAGGTCACCGATGTAGTAAATGTTCTCGGCCTTCAGGCAATTGGCTGAACGGACGGTCAACTCGAGTTCGTCAACAGGGCGCAGCAGGATCGGATCGAACTGCTGAGAAGCGCGCTGAGCAGGCGCATCAAACGCGCTCAATTCCACGCCTTCCAACTGTGCAAAGACTGCCAGTTGCTCAACCAGGATCTTTGCCGAGGCGCGCACGGCTTCTTCCGGGCCGATGGCGCCGTTGGTTTCGATGTCCAGAACAAGCTTGTCCAAGTCGGTACGCTGCTCGACACGAGCGCTTTCAACCGTGTAGCTGACGCGGCGAACAGGTGAGAACGATGCATCCAATACGATGCGCCCAATCGAGCGCATCTGGTCATCGTTGCGGCGGAAATTGCCGGAAACATAACCACGGCCTTTTTCGACCTTGATCTGCATGTCCAACTTGGCGCCGGGTGACAGAGTTGCAATTGCGTGGCCAGGATTGACAATCTCCACGTCGTGGGGAGTTTGTATGTCACCTGCTGTGACCACCCCTTCTCCGTCTTTGCGAAGGCTCAGGGTGACTTCATCGCGGTTGTGCAGTTTGAACACAACACCTTTGAGGTTCAGGAGGATGTTCACCACATCTTCTTGAACGCCGTCAATGGAAGAGTACTCGTGAAGCACACCCGAAATAGTGACTTCAGTGGGAGCATGGCCGACCATCGACGACAGCAGCACCCGCCGCAGTGCGTTACCGAGTGTGTGACCGTAGCCACGCTCAAAGGGCTCCAACGTCACTTTGGCACGGTTTCCCGTCAACTGTTCGACATTGATGGTCTTGGGTTTCAACAAATTCGTAAGCATTCAAACTTCCCTCAATACCCTCGGCTCGTTACACCGATAAGGCCGACGAAGCAACCCCGCAGCAAAACGCATGCGGGGGACGGATTAACGAGAATAAAGTTCGACAATCAGCGATTCGTTGATGTCGGCTGCAAACTCATCGCGGTCAGGGCTCTTCTTGAAGGTGCCTTCTGCTTTGTCCGCAGCGACATCGACCCAAGCGGGGAAGCCAATCTGCTTCGCCAGTTCAATGGCTTCCAGCACGCGGGCTTGCTTTTTGGATTTCTCGCGAACGGCCACCACATCACCGGCCTTGACCAGGTAGGAAGGGATGTTCACGGATGAACCGTTGACAGTGATGGCCTTGTGGGAAACCATCTGACGTGCTTCGGCACGGGTAGACGCGAAACCCATGCGGAAGACAACGTTGTCGAGGCGAGATTCCAACAGGAACAACAAATTGGAACCTGTGTTTCCACGGCGACGATCGGCCTCTTCGAAGTAGCGGCGGAACTGACGCTCCAGAATGCCATACATGCGTTTGACTTTTTGCTTCTCACGGAGCTGCAGACCAAAGTCAGAAGTACGGGCACCGGACGTGCGTCCGTGCTGGCCTGGTTTGGAATCGAATTTTGCTTTGTCGCTGATCGAGCGGCGTGCGCTCTTGAGCAACAGATCGGTGCCTTCACGGCGGGAAAGTTTGGCCTTAGGGCCGAGGTAACGTGCCACGTTGTTGTCCTTAAATTAATCTGCTGCGCGCAAAAACGCAGGAGCCACGGTGGAAAGACCGTGGCGGTGGGCTTATTGGCCTGCACTAGGCAGACCGGGGGAAATCAGATGCGGCGACGCTTCTGTGGGCGGCAACCGTTGTGGGGAACCGGGGTCACATCGGCAATGGACACGATGCGGATACCCAGGGCACCCAACGCGCGAACCGAAGACTCGCGACCAGGACCGGGACCTTTGATTTCGACGTCCAGGTTTTTGATCCCTTGCTCGATCGCGGCACGACCAGCCACCTCTGAAGCCACCTGGGCAGCAAACGGCGTGGATTTACGTGAGCCCTTGAAACCCTGACCACCAGACGAAGCCCAGGACAACGCGTTACCCTGGCGATCGGTGATGGTGATGATGGTGTTGTTGAACGATGCGTGAACGTGCGCAATGCCATCGGCAATGTTCTTGCGCACTTTTTTGCGCACACGCGCCGCAGCGGAATTGGAAGGCGACTTGGCCATGGGAAGCTTTCAGTTCAGGTTATTTTTTCAACGCCAAAGCGGCCTTGCGCGGACCCTTGCGAGTGCGGGCATTGGTCTTGGTGCGTTGGCCACGCATGGGCAAACCACGACGGTGACGGAAACCGCGGTAGCAACCGATGTCCATCAAGCGCTTGATGTTCATCGTGGTTTCACGACGCAGGTCACCCTCGATTGTAAACAAACCGACTTGGTCTCGAACCTTTTCAAGTTCAGCGTCGGTCAACTCCTTGATTTTCTTGGAGTATTCGATGCCACAGGCTTCGCAGATTTTGCGCGCGCGCGTGCGGCCAATACCAAAAATAGCTGTCAAGCCAATTTCGGCATGTTTGTGGGGAGGGATGTTGATACCTGCAATACGAGCCATGATGGTCCTCTGAAACTCAATCAGCCTTGACGCTGTTTGTGGCGGGGATCGGTGCAAATCACTCGCACTACGCCCTTGCGCCGGATAATCTTACAGTTGCGGCACATTTTTTTGACCGAAGCCGAAACTCTCATCGTTTTCTCCTAGAAATCAATTGGATTCAATCTGTCACATGTCTGAATTCGATGCCGGAGGCGGTGAAGCCTTCACATGCCACCGGCACCCTTGAAGTTTGCCTTCTTGAGCAACGATTCGTATTGCTGCGACATCATGTAGTTTTGCACCTGGGCCATGAAATCCATGGTCACCACCACGATGATCAACAACGATGTTCCACCGAAGTAAAACGGGACGTTGTATTTCAAAATCAAAAATTCAGGCAGCAGGCAAACCAGCGTGATGTACACAGCACCGGCCAGCGTGAGACGAGACAAAATCTTGTCGATGTGCTTGGCTGTCTGGTCGCCAGGACGGATACCTGGAATGAATGCGCCACTCTTTTTCAGGTTGTCTGCTGTTTCCCTGCTGTTGAACACCAATGCGGTGTAGAAAAAGCAGAAAAACACGATCGCCGCACCATACAGCGCCACGTATATCGGCTGGCCGGGTGTGAGTGCGCTGGAGATGTCTTTCAGCCAACGCATCGAATCACCCGTGCTGAACCAACCCACGACAGTGGCTGGCAACAAAATGATGGACGACGCGAAGATGGCAGGGATCACACCAGCCATGTTCAATTTCAATGGCAAGTGGGAAGACTGTCCGCCGTAGACCTTGTTGCCCACTTGGCGTCGAGCGTAGTTGACCAGGATCTTCCTTTGGCCACGTTCCACGAACACCACAAAGTAGGTCACGCCAACCACCAACACCATGATGAACAGCGAGGCAAGGATGTTCATGGCCCCCGTGCGTACCAGCTCAAACAAACCAGCCATGGCACCGGGCAAACCAGCTGCGATACTGGCAAAGATCAAAATGGAGATGCCGTTACCCAAGCCGCGCTCAGTGATCTGCTCACCCAGCCACATCATGAACATGGTGCCAGCAGTCAGGCTGACAACTGTTGTGAGCCGGAAACCAAAGCCGGGGTCGAGCACCAGATTGGGCGTGCCCTCCAGAGCCAGGGCAATCCCCAACGACTGGAACAAGGCCAGCGCAACCGCACCATATCGCGTGTACTGAGTTATTTTCCGTCTGCCCGACTCGCCTTCCTTTTTCAGCTGCTCAAATGCAGGCAACACATAGGTTGCAAGCTGCATGATGATCGACGCAGAAATGTAGGGCATGATCCCCAAGGCGAACACTGCAAAACGCGACAACGCCCCGCCGGAGAACATATTGAACAAACTCAATATGCCACCTTCCTGTGTCTTGAACAGCTGAGCCAGCTGGACTGGGTCAATGCCCGGCACAGGAATGTGCGCTCCGATGCGGTAGACCACAAGAGCCAGCAAAAGAAATACAAGGCGGCGACGCAAATCGCCGTACTTGTCACCTTTGGCCAATGATGGGTTGACTGTTGCCACGTTTGATTGCGCAGTTATCAGGACACTGAGCCGCCAGCAGCTTCGATAGCCGCTTTCGCACCAGCAGTAGCCAGAATGTTCTTCAAATTCACCGCCTTGGTCAAAGCGCCGGTGTTGACAACTTTGACCTTGCGGATCATTTCGCCAACCAGACCAGCCTGCTTGAGCGCAAGCAAGTCCACTTCAGTCGCGTCCAGTCCAGCGAGATCGGTCAATGTGACCTCACCGGTGAACTGCAGCAAATGAGACTTGAAGCCACGCTTGGGCAGACGGCGTTGCAAAGGCATCTGACCGCCTTCGAAACCCACCTTGTGGTAGCCACCTGCACGGGACTTCTGACCCTTGTGGCCGCGACCAGCGGTTTTGCCCAGACCAGAGCCAATGCCGCGACCCACGCGCCGTTTGGCATGCTTCGCACCCTCTGCGGGTTTGATGGTATTGAGTTCCATGGTATCCCTTGATTACAGAACCTGAAGCAGGTAGCTGATCTTGTTGATCATGCCGCGCACAGCAGGCGTGTCTTGCAACTCGCTCACGCTGTTCATCTTGCGCAGGCCCAGGCCGCGCACGGTGGCGCGATGGGAAACCTTGCAACCGATGGGACTGCGGACCAGTTTCACTTTGATCATGTTTTGTGTGGACATTCGCGTATTCCTCAGCCCAAGATCTCTTCCACCGACTTACCGCGCTTGGCCGCAATGGCCGAGGGAGTGGTGGAGTTGTTCAATGCATCCAGGGTTGCACGAACCAGGTTGTAGGGGTTGCTGGAGCCGTGGCTCTTCGCCACCACATCGGTGATGCCCAACACTTCGAACACTGCACGCATCGGGCCGCCAGCAATGATGCCGGTACCTTTGGAAGCGGGCAACATCATGACGTTGGCAGCACCATGCTCACCGTACACGCTGTGATGAATGGATCCGTTCTTCAACGAAACCTTGATCATGTTGCGACGGGCTTGCTCCATGGCTTTCTGGACGGCGACCGGCACTTCACGCGCCTTGCCTTTGCCCATACCCACTTTGCCATCACCATCACCGACCACGGTCAGTGCTGCAAAACCCAAAATACGACCGCCCTTGACCACTTTGGTCACGCGGTTGATCGCAATCATTTTTTCGCGCAGACCGTCTTCCGGTGCATCACCCTGCGCTTTAGCCTGAAACTTAGCCATTTCTTCGTTTCCTTGTGATCAGAACTGGAGACCGGCTTCCCGGGCTGCGTCAGCGAGGGCCTTGACACGGCCGTGGTAGGCAAAGCCCGCACGGTCGAAGGCGACTTTTTCAACACCAGCAGCTTTTGCCTTTTCGGCAATGCGCTTGCCGATCAGTTCAGCAGCGGCTTTGTTACCGCCTTTGCCTGCAGCACCGATCTGGGCGCGAACTTCAGCCTCTGCCGTAGAAGCAGAGGCCAGCACGCGGGCGCCGTCGCCAGAAATGACGGTGGCGTAGATGTGCAAGTTGGTGCGGTTGACCGTCAAACGAACGGCGGATTGCTGGGCAATACGGACGCGGGTCTGACGGGCGCGACGGAGACGTTGTTCTTTTTTGGTCAACATGATCCCAGTCCTTATTTCTTCTTGGTTTCTTTGATCGCGACTTTTTCGTCCGCATAGCGGATGCCTTTGCCTTTGTAGGGCTCAGGCGGACGAACGGCGCGAATTTCAGCGGCGATCTGACCCACGCGCTGACGATCGAAACCCTTGACCAGCACCTCCGTGGGTGTAGGCGTCTCCACCTTCACGCCAGCAGGCATTTCGATCACAACGGGGTGCGAATATCCAACGGTGAGGTTCAGCTTGGCACCTTGTGCCTGGGCCTTGTAGCCCACGCCGATCAGGCTGAGCTTGCGCTCAAAGCCCTTGCTCACACCATTGACCATGTTGCCCACCAGCTGGCGCAAGGTGCCAGCCATGGCATTTGCTTCACGGGAGTCATTCGCAGGCTCGAAAGACAGTGCAGCACCGTCTTGCGCAACCTTCACCAGGCTGCTTTGGCCCAGCTCAAGAGAGCCCAAAGCTCCCTTGACAGCAATCATTTCAGGCTTCATCGACACTTCCACGCCTTGTGGAAGTTTGACGGCCATTTTCGCGACACGTGACATTCAGTGTTCTCCTCAATGTCCGCCGTTAGGCGACGTAACACAGGACTTCGCCACCGACGCCTTCAGCCCGGGCCTTGCGGTCGGTCATGACGCCACGGGGCGTGGTCACGATGGCAACGCCCAAGCCATTCATGACTTGAGGAATGCCGTCGCGGCCTTTGTACACACGCAGGCCAGGACGGCTCACGCGCTCGATGCGCTCGATAACGGCGCGACCGGCGTAGTACTTCAGTGCAATTTCCAGCTCGGACTTGCCGCCTTCGGTGGAAACCTTGAAACCGTCGATGTATCCCTCGTCCTTCAGGACTTGGGCGATGGCCACTTTCACTTTGGATGCCGGCAAGGACACGGACGGCTTTTGCACCATCTGCGCGTTGCGAATGCGGGTCAGCATATCGGCGATAGGATCACTCATGCTCATTTGTGGTTCTCCTAGGGCTTACCAGCTGGCCTTGGTCATGCCGGGGATGTCCCCGGCAAAAGCCATTTCACGGACTTTTGCACGCGCCAGACCAAACTGGCGGAACGTGCCGCGTGGACGACCGGTGATTTCGCAACGGTTGCGCTGACGCGTGGGATTGGCATTGCGCGGGAGCTTCTGGAGTCCCAGGCGAGCCGCATCGCGTTCCTCATCGGAAAGCTTCACATCTTTGGATGCTGCTTTCAGTTCGGCGTATTTTTTGGCGAACTTCGCGGCCAGGTTGGCACGCTTCAGTTCACGCTGGAGAAGAGCTTGTTTTGCCACACGCCACCTCAGTTCTTGAAGGGAAAACGGAAACCAGCCAACAGAGCCTTGCACTCTTCGTCGGTTTTGGCAGTTGTCGTGATGCTGATGTTCAGACCACGCAGAGCATCTACCTTGTCGTATTCGATCTCAGGGAAAATGATCTGCTCTTTCACGCCAACGTTGTAGTTGCCGCGACCGTCAAACGAACGGCCAGAAATACCACGGAAGTCACGAACACGCGGCAGAGCCACGGTCACGAAACGATCCAGGAATTCGTACATCTGGGCGCCACGCAGCGTCACCATGCAACCAATGGCCTGACCTTCGCGGATTTTGAAACCGGCGATGGCCTTGCGCGCCTTGGTGACCACTGGCTTCTGACCAGCAATCTTGGTCAGGTCGCTCACGGCGTTGTCCATGACTTTCTTGTCGGCCACTGCCTCGCTCACACCCATGTTCAGGGTGATTTTGGTCAGGCGAGGCACTTCCATCACGGACTTGTAGCCAAACTTTTCCATCAGGCTGGGCGCGATGGTGGCGCGGAATTGATCTTGCAAACGTGCCATGTTCATGCCACCTTGATTTCTTCACCGTTGGACTTGAAGACGCGAACCTTCTTGCCATCGGCCAGTTGCTTGATGCCCACGCGATCGGCTTTGCCGGTGGCGGCATTGAAGATCGCAACGTTGGACTGGTGGATGGGCATGGTCTTGTCGATGATGCCGCCAGTCACACCCTTCATGGGGTTGGGCTTGGCGTGCTTCTTGACGACATTGATGCCTTCAACAACCACATGGTCTTCGGAGCTGCGCAGCACGACTTTGCCGCGCTTGCCCTTGTCCCGACCCGCGATGACGATGACGTCGTCACCCTTAACGATTTTGTTCATGTCGAAACCTCAAAGAACTTCAGGTGCCAGGGACACGATCTTCATGAACTTTTCGGTGCGCAGTTCACGCGTCACGGGGCCAAAAATGCGGGTGCCGATGGGCTCCAGCTTGGCATTCAGCAACACGGCGGCGTTGCCGTCGAATTTGATGAGCGCACCATCGCCACGGCGGATGCCTTTGGCAGTGCGAACCACCACAGCGCTGTAAACCTCGCCTTTTTTGACGCGGCCACGGGGAGCAGCTTCTTTGATGCTGACTTTGATGATGTCGCCCACGCTGGCGTACCGGCGCTTGGAACCACCGAGCACCTTGATGCACATCACGGACTTGGCACCCGTGTTGTCAGCAACATCGAGTCGAGATTGCGTTTGGATCATTTGAATTAAGTCCCAACTTGAATCCCCACATCCACCACGGATGAGGGCGATCAGTCTTGGGCCCGTCGTTGCCAGTGTGCTTACGCGAATTCGTGAAGCACCCCAACTTCGGTGGGCAGATACCCTGCTAGGAAAAGCAGAGCCGCGTATTATGACATGCGGTTTTCAGTCGCGTCAACAGTTTTTATGTGCCGCGCATATTTTCTGTCATTGCGACCAACCAAGGCTGCGCTGCACAGCCCTTTGCCACTGCGCCATGCGTTGTTTGCGCTCATCGACAGACATGCTTGGCTCAAACACCCGGTCCAGTTCGCCAAATGCGGACGGCGGATCGCTGGCCTGCCAGAGTCCCACCGCCACACCAGCGAGAAACGCCGCGCCTGCGGCCGTGGCCTCGGTCATGCGGGGACGGTGCACGGGCACACCACACAGGTTTGATTGCATCTGCATGAGGAGGTTGTTCACACACGCACCACCATCAACCTTCAGTTGCTCGACAGCCAGACCGCTGTCAGCCGACATGGCTGACAACACTTCTGCACATTGGTACGCCATGGCTTCGAGCGCGGCGCGTGCGATGTGGGCACGCGTGGTGCCGCGCGTCATGCCCAGCAAGGCAGCCCGCGCATGCCCATCCCAATGCGGGGCACCCAGACCGGTGAATGCCGGCACCAGCACCACCCCACCCGCGTCTGGCACGCTGGAAGCCAGCGCCTCGATCTGGTCGGCGGAGTCGATGATTTGCAACCCATCACGCAGCCATTGCACGGTAGCGCCCCCCATGAACACCGAGCCCTCCAGGCAATACGCAGTGGGCGCGGTACCTGTTTGCCATGCCACGCTGCTGAGCAAGCGATGGCGCGACTCTGCGGGCGCGCAGCCCGTGTTCATCAAGACAAAGCACCCCGTACCGTAGGTGTTTTTCGCCATGCCCGGCTGGTGGCAGACCTGACCAAACAGGGCCGCCTGCTGGTCCCCCACGGCGGCCGCCACCGGCACCTCTGCACCCAGCCAGTCGGCATGGGTGTGCCCCATCAGCCCACTGGACGGAACCACCTTCGGCATCAACTGCGCCGGAATGTTGAACAGCGCCAGCAACTCCTCATCCCACTTCAGGGTGTGGATGTTGAACAGTTGTGTGCGGCTGGCGTTGCTGACATCGGTGGCGTGCAGAGCCCCTGCGGTCAGGCGGTACAGCAACCAACTGTCAACCGTGCCAAAGGCCAGCTCACCCCGCTCGGCGCGCGCCCTGGAACCTGGCACATGGTCCAGCAACCAAGCCAGTTTGGTTGCTGAAAAGTAGGCGTCCAGCTCCAGCCCAGTCTTGGCCGCAATACCAGCCCCCGCCCCCTGGGCCCGCAACGCATCACACACATGGGCCGTGCGGCGGTCTTGCCACACGATGGCCGACGCCACTGGCTGACCAGTGTGCCGGTCCCACAGCACCGTGGTTTCGCGCTGGTTGGTCACACCGATGGCCAGCAACTGCTGAGCGTGCGTTCCAGTGGCTTGCAACACCTGCCGGGCCACCGACAGTTGGCTGTTCCACAGGTCGTCCGGCTGCGGAAAGTGCTGGGCAAACGCCTGCTGAGCCACGCCGCAGACCCGCCCCGACACGTCGAACAACACCGCCCGCGAGCTGGTGGTCCCTTGATCCAGCGACAAAACATAATGCATGGGCATTCCTTTGGAGTGGGGTCGGGCATGATGCCCGCCCTGCACCCGCATCAGCAACCCGGGCAGACCCCAAGCGCTCTGTCGCACCCTATCTCTATCTATATGTCAGACCACGCACCTCGCATTTCCTTCATCGGCGGCGGCAACATGGCCAGCGCCATCATCGGTGGCTTGCTTCGCCAGGGCTGGCAGCCCGCGCAAATTCAGGTGGTAGAGCCGTGGGCCGAACAACGCGAGCGATTGGCACAACAATTTGGCCTGGTCGCACTGGCCGAGCCAGGCCCAGCGCTGCAAGGCAGCGAAACGGTGGTGTGGGCCGTGAAGCCCCAAACATTCAAAGAGGCTGCAGAGCAATGCCGTGCCTGGCTGAGCGATAGCCTGCACCTGAGCGTGGCCGCCGGCATTCGCAGCGACAGCATGGCTGGCTGGCTGGACACCCAGCGCATCGTGCGCGCCATGCCCAACACCCCGGCGCTGGTCGGTCAGGGCATGACGGGCCTGTTTGCCCGCAGCGCCGTGACCGGTGGTGACCGCGAACGGGTGCAAACCGTGCTGACCCCCACCGGCGAACTGCTGTGGCTGGACAACGAACAGCAGCTGGATGCCGTCACGGCGCTGTCGGGCTCGGGCCCAGCGTATGTGTTTTATTTTCTGGAGGCCATGGCACAGGCCGGCGCCGAACTGGGTTTGTCGCGGGCCGATGCCCACAAGCTGGCTGTTGGCACCTTTGTGGGCGCATCGGCCTTGGCCAAGGCGTCGGACGAGCCGCCCGAAATCTTGCGCCAGCGCGTCACCTCCAAGGGAGGCACCACCTACGCCGCACTCACCCACATGGAGACTGCCGCTGTGAAAGCCCACTTCGTACAGGCCATGCACGCCGCCGCGCAGCGGGCTCAAGAGCTGGGCGACGAGTTCGGTCGCTGACCTGCGAACGGCCTTGGCGCTCAGGCCAGGGCCTGGGCCAGCGCCAGCCCGGCGAACAGCGTGGCGCCCAGCCAGTGGTTGGCACGAAAGGCCTTGAAGCACCCTTCCCGTGAACGGTCACGGATCAGGCGCACGTGCCACACCACTTGCGCCACACCTGCCGCACTGGCCACTATGTAAATAGCAAACAAATCAATATGGGCAAGCGCCAGAGCCCAAATACATATAAAGACTACGTAAAACGTGGTGACAGCCATCACGTCCCAGCGCCCCAAGGTGATGGCCGAGGTTTTCATGCCCAGCTTCACGTCGTCGTCCCGGTCCACCATGGCGTACTCGGTGTCAAAGGCCAGCACCCAAAACAGGTTGCCCGCAAACAAGGCCCACGCCTGCCAGGGAATGTCGCGCCAGGCCTGCCACACAGTGGCAGCGTCGAACGCGGCCAGCCCCTCGGCCCACAACTGGCCAGGGGGTCCTGCATTCACGGCCGTGAACCCCATGGGAATGCCAAAGCTGAACGCCACACCCAGCACCGCTTGCGGCATGGCCAGCACGCGCTTGGCGTAGGGATACAGCAGCGTCACACCCAAGGCGGGCAACGCCCACACGACCGTGGCCGCATTGGTGGTCAGCACCAAGGCAAGAGCCACCATCGCCAGCACCGCGCCCACGGCCAGGGCCTCGCGCACGCTGACCTGACCGGAGGTGACCGGCCTCTGGGCCGTGCGCTTCACGTGGCGGTCAAACCGGCGGTCGGCCACGTCATTGATGCAGCAACCCGCGCTGCGCATCAGCACCGTGCCGGCCACAAACACCGACAGCAAATGCCAGCCGGGCCAGCCACCTGCTGCCAGCCACAAACCGGCCAGCGTCGGCCACAGCAGCAGCAGCCAACCGGCAGGCCGGTCCCAACGGATGAGTTGCAAATACAGCGCCAGCCGGTGGCGCAGCCCCCCACTCACGACAGCCGCCGCACGCCCGGCAACTCGCAGGCGTAAATGGCGTTGCGCAGCGCGGCAATGGCCTCGTAGCGCGTGAAGCTGCGCCGCCACGCCAGCACCACTCGGCGCATGGGCGGCTCGCCTTCAAACGGCAAGTAACGCACATGCGTGAATTCGAGACTGGTTCCCGTGGCATTGCCCAGGCTGCCAGACGCCACAGCGGTCTTTTTGCTGCGCCTGGCGCCTGCGGCACCGGGGTCGGCCACGTCGGCCTGGGCCTCAATCTCGCGGGCGGCCGGGCTCAGAGCGGCGGTGGGCACGCTCAGGCGTGGCACCAGCGTCACGCCCATGCCGGCGGCCACCATGTGTTTGATGGTTTCCAGCGAAGAGCCCTCGAAGCTCTTGCGAATACCCTCCGCGTCGTTCGAGAACCGGGCGAACTCGGGGCACACCTCCAGCACATGGTCGCGAAAACAGTGGCCGTTGCCCAGCAGCAGCATGGTTTCCTGCTTCATTTCCTCGGCGGTGATGCTATCGCGCCCGGCCAGCGGGTGGCTCACCGGCAACGCTGCCACAAAGGGTTCGTCGTACAGCGGGGCAATGGCCAAGTTGGTATCGGGGAACGGCTCAGCCAGGATGGCCGCGTCGATCTCAACTGCTCCAGCAGCTTCACCGTGAAGTTTTCCTGCAGCATCAGCGGCATTTGCGGCGTGCGGGCAATCACCTGGCGCACCAGGTCGGGCAACAGGTAGGGTCCAATGGTGTAGATGACCCCCAGCTTCAGCGGCCCGGCCAGCGGGTCTTTGCCGCGTTTGGCAATTTCGCGGATGGCGGCAGCTTGCTCCAGCACGGTTTGCGCCTGGCGCACCACCTCTTCACCCAGCGGGGTGACTGTAACAGCTTCAGCTCCAGCTCTTCTTCCAGCTTTTTGATGGCCACCGACAGCGTGGGTTGCGACACGTGGCAGGCGTCAGCCGCTTTGCCAAAGTGTTTTTCGCGGGCCACGGCCACGATGTATTTGAGTTCGGTCAGGGTCATGCACTTTCGCTCTGGTTCAGGCTTTCAAGTAATCGGATTTTCCCCCCAACCAGCGGTGCATGTGCTGACGGGCCAGGTCGGGGTGGCCATCCAGCAGGCGCGGGGCGGTGCGCTGGGCCCAGGCCAACAGGTCGGCGTCGGTCTCAAGGTCTGCAAACCGCAGCAGCGCGTCGCCCGACTGGCGTGCGCCCAGAAACTCGCCAGGCCCCCGCAGCGCCAGGTCAATGCGGGCGATTTCAAACCCGTCTGCCGTTTGCGCCATGGCTTTGAGGCGCTCGCGGCCATGGGGGCTGAGCGGAACGGTGTACAGCAGCACACAGGCCGATGCCGCCGCGCCGCGCCCCACCCGCCCGCGCAACTGGTGTAACTGGCTGAGGCCAAAGCGCTCGGCGTGTTCAATCACCATCAGGCTGGCGTTGGGCACGTCCACGCCCACTTCAATGACCGTGGTGCTGACCAGCACGCTCACCTGGCCGCTGACAAACGCGTCCATCACGGCTTGCTTGTCTGCTGTGGGCAGGCGGGAGTGCAGCAGAGCCACGTTCACACCTGGCAGGGCCTCACACAACTCGGCGTGGGTGGCGGTGACGTTGCGCAGCAACTGGGCTTCTTTGCCTGCACCCTTGCCACCTCTGCCGCTGTGCTGAAGCAACAAACTGCCATCGTCTGGCACCACCGCGCCCTCGGCCTGTTCGTCGATCAATGGGCACACCCAGTACACCTGCCGCCCCTGCGCCACCTGCGCGCCGATGCGGGCCATCACCTCCTCGCGCCGCTCGTCGCTCACCACTTTGGTCACGATGGGCGTGCGGCCGGGGGGCAGTTCGTCGAGGGTGGACACGTCCAGGTCGGCGTAGTAGCTCATGGCCAGGGTGCGCGGAATGGGCGTGGCAGTCATCATCAGCAGGTGAGGCTCCGTCAGTTCACCAGCCAGTTTGCCGCGCAAGGCCAGGCGCTGGGCCACGCCGAAGCGGTGCTGCTCATCGATGATGGCCAGCCCCAGGCGTGCAAACACCACGCTGTCTTGAATCAGCGCGTGGGTGCCCACCACCAGCCCGGCCTCGCCACTGGCCACTTGGGCCAGCATGGCGGTGCGCTCCTTCTTCTTCTGGCTACCGATGAGCCAGGCCACACCCAGACCCCGGGGCGCCAGCAGCGGCTCCAGCCAGGCCACCAGCTTGGCAAAGTGCTGGGTGGCCAGAATTTCGGTGGGGGCCATCAGCGCACATTGCCACCCGGCTTGCATGCACACACAGGCGGCCAGCGCGGCCACCACGGTTTTGCCCGCGCCCACATCGCCTTGCAGCAGGCGGTGCATGGGCACCGTGCGCGCCAGATCGGTCGCCAGCTCGGCCACCACCCTCTGCTGGGCGTTCGTCAGCCCGAACGGCAGGGCTGCCAGCAGCGCCTGTGGCAGTTCGGCGGCGGGGCCGGGAAACGCTCCCGTGCCCAGCGACGGGGCGGCAAACCGCAGGCGCTCGCGCCGGGCCACCAGCTGCGACAGTTGCTGCGCCAGCAGCTCTTCGGCTTTCAGCCGCGTCCAGGCGGGGTGGGTGCGGTCTTCCAGCTCGGCCACCGACACGCTGGGCGTGGGGTGGTGTAAAAACCACAGTGAAGAACCCATGTCCATCATGCGGTAGGCACCTATTTCATTCAAAAATTCGGCCGACACAGTGTCGGTGAGGCGGGTTTGGCCCGGCGGCGCCACCCGCGCCAGCGCCGTGGACACCGCCTTGCGCAGGTAGGCCTGGGCCAAACCAGCGCTGCTGGGGTACACGGGCGTGAGCGCCGTGGGCAGAGGCCCACCGGCAGGGCGCACGGTGGGGTGCACCATTTCACGGCCCCACAGCCCTCCGCGCAACTCGCCTCGCACACGCACGCGCTGCCCCACGGCCAGGGCTTTTTGCTGGGCGGGGTAGAACACCAGAAAGCGCAGCACGCAGGTGTCGGTGCCGTCGTCCACCGTCACGCGCAATTGGCGGCGCCCCCCCAGGCTGACCTCGGCGTGGGTCACGGTGGCTTCAAACTGCACGGTGCTGCCATCGCGCGCATCGGCCAACGCCGTCAGCCGGGTTTCGTCTTCGTAGCGAAGGGGGATGTGCAGCGCCAAGTCCCAGTCGCTGCGCAGGCCCAGTTTGCGCAGCGCCAATTGCTGCGGACTGGGGGGTTTGGCTGACGGCGGGGCGGGTGGCATGGCGCACATTGTGGGGCAGCGCAGGGGGGGCAAAAGCTTGATGGGACAATCTGGCCTCCTCACATTCCATCACCTTGGCACGGGCCCGTTCGGCCCTCAAGCGCACCATGACTTTGCACCCCGACGGCCGCCCGTTCACCCTGTCTGATTTCGACTTCACCCTCCCACCCGAACTGGTGGCACAGCACCCCGCCGCCGAGCGCACCGGCTCGCGCCTGCTCGATGGCAGCGACCCCGTTCCTGTGGACCGCACCTTCAAAGACCTGCCGGGCCTACTGCACGCGGGTGACCTGCTGGTGTTCAACGACACGCAGGTCATCAAAGCCCGCCTGTTTGGCGAAAAAGCCAGCGGCGGCAAGCTGGAACTGCTGGTGGAGCGCGTGCTCCCGGGCAACGAGGTGGTGGCCCACATGAAGATCAGCAAAAAACCGCTGGTGGGCGCCAAGCTCTACATGGCGGGCGGCACACGCGGCGGTGGTTTTGTGGCCACGCTGCTGGGCCGCTGGCCCGACGAGCAGGGCGCCTTGTTCCGCCTGGGTTTTTCCGACGAACCCCACGCACTCATGGCCCGCCACGGCCATGTGCCGTTGCCGCCCTACATCGAACACACCGACACGGCCGAAGACGAGCGCCGCTACCAAACCGTGTTTGCCAAGCACCCCGGTGCGGTGGCCGCACCCACCGCCGCCTTGCACTTTGACGAAGCCCTGCTGGCCGAACTGGACGCACGCGGGGTGCAGCGCGCCGCCGTCACACTGCACGTGGGCGCAGGCACGTTTTCACCCGTGAAAACCGAGAACCTGGCCGAGCACGCCATGCACCGCGAGTGGTACAACGTGCCCGCCGCCACCCAGCAGGCCATTGCCGACTGCCGCGCCCGTGGCGGACGGGTGGTGGCCGTGGGCACCACCACCGTTCGCACACTGGAGAGCTGGGCGCAGACCGGCCAAGCCACGGGCGACACACAGATTTTCATCACGCCGGGGTTTGAGTTCCGCGTGGTGGACGCACTCATCACCAACTTCCACCTGCCCAAAAGCACACTCATGATGCTGGTCACACATCCGGAGGCTGTACGACCACGCCATTGCGCAAAAGTACCGCTTCTTCAGCTACGGCGACGCGATGTGGCTGCAACGGATGGGCACCAGATCGCTGCAGTGATAGAGTGGCCGCGCACTCCACCGAAAGCACCCGCCATGGACCGTCGTCGTTTTCAGCAAACCCTTCTGTCTGCCGCAGCCAGCGGCATGCTGGTCAACGCCTTGCCTGCCTGGGCCCAGGCGGGACCGCAGCCGCCTGCACATGTGTGGTTGCCGGGCTTGCAGTCCATGATGGAAATGCTGTCACGCCGCGCACTGGAGCGCACGCCCGACGGCTGGATGCCTGCCCTGCCCCGCCACCTGCGCGAGGCCTGGGACAACTGGACACGGTTCGGCCCACCCAAGCTCAGCGAAGGCAGCCCCTGGACGCGCTATGAAGCATTTGAATCCCTTACGCGGTATGCCAGCAAACGCATCTGGGAACTGGCACGCGACAGCCTGATGTTGCAGGCCTTCACCCTGACCGATACCCACGTGGCCAAACTGCGCAAGGGCGGTGAGCAAAAGTTGACTGGCGGTGTGTGGGCCACCGCAGTGTTTGAGGAACTGGCTGCCGACCGTCTGGTGCACCGTCTGTTGGGCATCGTGGTCGAATTGCATTTGGCCTGGCTGCTTGAAAACCGCGACCGCTACCCGCGCAACCCTGCCGCGCGCCACGCGCAAATCGAGGCCGAAGACTGGGAAATCTGCCTGCGCGCCACGCGTGCCATCGTGTACGCCATCTTCGACACGATTGGCGAAGAAGAGGCCGCCTGGCGCCTGGCACCCAACCGCGCCGGCACACCGGCTCAAGTGGCCGCCGTGTTGACCGCACTGGGCCCGCCGCCCAAAGAACCCTACAAGCCGCAACGCCCCACTGGCGGTGGCCCGGCCGAAAAGCCCGAGCGACCGCCCGAGCAGAGCTGAGCCCACTGACCACACGCACATCCCATGCTTGATTTCCAGATTCTGGCCACCGACCCGGCCAGCCACGCGCGCCGTGGCCGCCTCACACTGAACCATGGCTTGGTGCAAACCCCCATCTTCATGCCCGTGGGCACCTACGGCACCGTCAAGGGCGTGATGCCCCGCAGCCTGCACGACATGAACGCCCAGATCATCCTGGGCAACACCTTCCACCTGTGGATGCGTCCGGGTCTGGACGTGGTGAAGCAGTTCGGCGGGCTACATGCCTTCGAAAAATGGGACAAGCCCATACTGACCGACTCGGGTGGCTTCCAGGTGTGGAGCCTGGGCGAGATGCGCAAAATTTCAGAAGAAGGTGTGAAGTTCGCCAGCCCCGTCAACGGCGACAAGCTGTTTCTCACGCCCGAAATCAGCATGCAGATCCAGACGGTGCTGAACAGCGACATCGTCATGCAGTTTGACGAATGCACGCCCTACCTGTCGGTCGAGAAAAAAACCAAGGGCCAGATCACCACCGAGCGCGAAGCCCGCAGCTCAATGGAGCTGAGCCTGCGCTGGGCCCAGCGCTGCCAGACCGAATTTGCCCGCATGGAGAACCCCAACGCGTTGTTCGGCATCGTGCAGGGTGGCATGTTCGAGCACCTGCGCGACGAATCTCTGGCAGGGCTGGAAGCACTCGACTTTCCCGGCATTGCCGTGGGCGGTTTGAGTGTGGGCGAGCCCAAGGAAGACATGATGCGGGTGCTGCAGCACATCGGCCCCAAGCTGCCCGCGCACAAGCCCCACTACCTGATGGGTGTGGGCACACCGGAAGACCTGATTGCGGGAGTGTTGAACGGCATCGACATGTTCGACTGCGTCATGCCCACCCGCAACGCGCGCAACGGCCACACCTTCACGCGCTTTGGCGATTTGAAAATTCGCAACGCCCGGCACAAAACAGACGAAAAACCGATTGACGAGACCTGCACCTGCTACGCCTGCGCGGGCAGTTCGGGTGTGCCGTGGAGCGAGGGCGGGCGCGATGGCTTCAGCCGTGCCTACCTGCACCACCTGGACCGCTGCGGCGAAATGCTGGGCCCCATGCTGGCTAGCATCCACAACCTGCATTACTACCTCAACCTGATGGCCGAGGTGCGTGCTGCGCTCGACGCAGGCGCGCTCGGCGCGTTTGTGCAGCAGTTCCACACCGATCGCGCACGCGGCGTGTGAACAAAAGCCCGCACCAGGCGGGCTTTCAGCGATAGCTACAAACTCAATTCCGGAAAGCGGCCGAGTCCGTTTTGACCTGAAAAACCAACCACCTCAGAGGTGGCGTGCTGTCCAGGTGCCCTCGGCGGGTGTGCCGCCTGTGCCCGCAGCCCCGAGCGACGTACCCGATGCCGAAATGGGTGACAGCATTTCACCCGTCAGGCTCAGGTCCACCGCGCCAGAATCGGCCACCACGTTGATCACATCTGCATCACGGGTATTGGCAGCGGCGCCGGTCTCCTGGGTGGTGATCTTGCCGCGCTGCACCGAGCCGCTCACAGTGAATGCGGTGGTCGTCAGCACCGGCACCTGAATGGTGCCAGCGGGCGGGTTGTTGGGGTCGGGCCGTGTGACGAGTGTGGTCACCACGCGGGTGCAATTGCCCGACACGTTGCCCGTCAGGCTGATGACCATGTTCGTGCAGGTGACCGTGCCACCGGTGCCCACGAGTTTGAAGTCCCAGCGCCCGGCGTACATCGCAGCAGTGGTGGGGCCATCGGCAAGACGCACAGGACTGGCGGTGCGCACTTCCCGCACAAAAGCCAGAGTTTGTGACTGCTCGTACACCTGCGTCACAGCCGCACCACCAGCCGGTGTGAAGCTGGCCGTGGTGTCGCACTGCACGGTGCGGTCCTGGGCGATGTCGTGCCAGCAGGTGTCCAGGTAGGTCCAGGTACCCGCCGAACTCGTTTCCAGCCGGGTGGCTGTGTAGCGCGCCGTCTGGAACGCGCGCTGGGTGGTACCGCCCAATGCCACACCGCCTTGGCCCAACAGGCCCAGGTTTTTGGTCTCCAGCGCCACCACGCGTCCATTGATGGTCTTGTTCACAGTCGTCGGTTTCGCTCCAGACATAGGTCCAGGTGCTGCCCACGGCATAGGGGCGACGTGGAAATGCCGATCGGGTCTGCGTGTTGTCCTGACAGCGGGTGTTTTCAAAGGAAGTGGCCAAAGACTGGTTTTTAGAGCCAAAGTCGCGCGTCTGGTAGGGCTGAGTGTCAGAAAACGTGACCGTGTGGGTGTAGAGCTGCGTGGTTTTTTCCAGCGCAGACAAATAGTGCGTGCTGTAGAACCCGGTGCCCGCCGTCTTGTTGATCCACTGGTACATCCAGGTATCCCCGTATTCGGGGCCCACGAAAGAGCCAGTTTCGGTGTCGACCAATTGGCCCCGGCGCATGGAAGCGCCGCTTTCTGCGTTCACCACCGTAGGGAAATACTCAACCACGGTGGTCACGGGCAAGGTCGGCGAGTACGACTCACCACCGCCACACGCGGCCAACGTGAGGGCCGCCACCCCACCCCATATCCCCCAAACCGAAGAACCCAGCCTGCGGCTGCGGCGATTCGCCATCGAGGGCGGGCAAACGTTTGTGGGGATAAACACTGTCATGGAAACACTCCGCTGATATTCGGCAACCGTGTGCGGGCCGGTTGCCGCGCAGCGATGTGCATGTTAGCAACCCTGGCGGGCTGTGAGAGTCAGGCCGACGGCAGATCGGGGTTTGGCGCGACATCTGCCACGAACACGGTCAACACGCCGGTGTAACCGTACAACTGCTGGTGGGCAATTTCGCCCCCGGCAAAGAATCCCACCAAAGGCACGCCGCCCAGCGCACGGCGCACCAGTTGAAGCTCGGCACCCGGGCTTCCAAAGTGTGGTCCGCCCCGGCCCGCGCAGCTCACATAAACGGCGCCCAACATGTGCTGGGCTGTGCCATCGGCAGGGGACTCCAGCTCGTCGCGCAATTCTGCGCACATGCGCAGCAGGTCCGCGCGGGCGGCGTGGGCATTGCGTTCACAAAAGGTGAGGCGTTCGCCCTCGGCCAGGTGGTCGCCCACGGCCACCCCCTTGCGCACCGGATCGAGCCCGATGATGTGGCGAACCCTGACCTCGGTGCCCAGCCACCCCGTGCGGTGCGCCCAGGCATCGGCTGGGGCCAAGGCTGGGTGGGCCAGCGGGCTGGGCTGTGACGGGTCGGGCGCAATGCCCACCAAGGTGGCCCGCAAGCGCTCCATGGCGGCCTGCGGCTCGTCAAGCGAAATGTCGCGTTCGGTCAGAAGCACGCCCAAGGCATCTTCACCGTCCAGAGCCAATGCCACATTGCCCTCTGCTCGGGTGATCACACGCTGCGGACCCACGGGCGTACAGCCCTGCGTGACCCGCGACACCACTGACACGCCGCTCCCGAACGCCACGCCGCTCAGCCCACCCTGAAACACCCCTCCGGCAGCACCCTGCCCCCCCAAGGCGCCACGACTGCTGTGCGAAAACTGCACTGTCGCGCCTCGGCCGGAGGCCAGACCCCCGAACACATAACCCGTGCGCGTGCGCTGGGCCAGCTCGGCCACGAGGCTCGCCACATCGGCCGTGAGTGCATCGGCGTGCACCAAAGCGGTGGTGGCTTCAAAGCCGAGGGCACTGCCGCCCAACGGCAACGGCGACACACCACTGAACACGCGATACTGGTCAGCGGGCAGGTCGAGCAGCATGACGGCGAGAGCGGGCTCGTCAAAGTACTCCACCCCTGTGGCAGCAATGCCCACACCCACACAGCCCGCCCAGTCCGTGACTTCGGGCAACTCGGCCATCAGGTGGTCAAGCAGCGGGCGCGCGTGCGGAGCAAAGTGGTCGGTGATGTAAAGCAACCCCAGCGGTGGACACGGCAGCAGCGCAGCCGTGTTGCCTTTGGCAGCAGCGGCTTGCACACGCGTATGCAGCTGCGCACGCAACTGCGCCACCACCAGCGCGGCCGCCATGGCCCAGTTCGGGTGTGTGGCGTGGGCGTGCGGGAAGTCGGACATGGCCCAGAGCCGTGGAATCAGCGGCCGCGGCCCACCGCGGGCTTACGCGGTGCACTGCCAGACGCAGCTGCTTTGCGAGCGGGTTTTGCCGCAACCTTGGCTGCCGCCTTGCCTGCGGCCACCACCGGCTTGACCGCTTTGGCAACTGCTTTGCGGACGGGTGACTTCACTGGTGCTTTCACAGCAGCCTTGGCTGGGGCCTTTGCGGGGGCTTTGCCTGCCGCTTTGGAGGGGGGCGCTGTCTTGTGTGTGCCGCTGGCCATGGCAGCGGTCTTGGCAACCATGCCAGTGGCGGTTTTCAGGGCTTCGCGGGTGAGCGTGTTGGCCATTTGTTTGCCAGCCTCCAGGGTGGCTTGTCCAGCCGCGTCTTTCATGGCCTGCGTGGCAATGGTCTGGAATTGCTGCGACAGCGCACCCCACCACTGCATGGGGTCGACCACGCCCCCAGGGGCAGGGGAAGTCGCCGGCTCTGCAGCGGCCTTTGGTTCAGGTTCGGCTGGCGCAGGGGGTTCTGTCACTGGGGCACCGCGCCGAGGCGGAATTTCGAGCCCGGCAAACTGGGTTGGCGTGGCTGCCGGTGCCGCCGCGGGCTGGGCAGGGTCTGTAGCCGCTTTGGCGCTCATGCCTGCAAACCCTGCCATGGTGGCCATGGTGTCGGCGGCTTTTACCTTGAGTGCATTGGCAACATCGCCCATGCTCAGGTTCATGCCTTGCAGGGTGGACAGCGTCATTTTTTGAACCTCCAGCGCCTGGATGGTGGCAGCCAGTGCGCGCGAGTTCTGGTCCAGCCAGAAATGCACTGCCTTGAGCTCCTCAATGCGTTTTTCCAGGTCTTCCACATTGAATGTGGGCGCCACCCAACTGCCCAGGCTCGGCATTTGTGGGACAGCCTGCTGCACCCCCTGCGCGAGTCCGCCAGCGGCCTGGCGGGCCAGGTTCTGCATGAATTCGAAACCCGGCACAAATTTGCCAAATCCGCTCTGGTCTGAACTGCTCATGGATGTCTCCTGCTGGTGTCTGTGGGGAGTGAAGAATGCCACAGACAGAGACCGCCAGGGCGCCTTTTTGAGGGGTTGACCTGTGTCAACCCAACGCCCCGGCAGGCGGTTCATGATGGTGCCATTTCATTCACAGGAGACCTCATATGAACCCCGCACTGTTGCCCGCCTTCGTGACACAACTCAACGCCCAGCGCGAGAGCCTGTTGGCCCAGGTGCGCCAGCAACGCGGCGGCGACATCGGCCGGGCTGATGCAGCCGCCAACGCCCGCCATAACGCCGAGGGCGACTGGGCCAGTGCCGATGCACAGCACGACTTGGCGGTGGCTCTGGAAGAGCGCGAACTGGCCGAACTCAACTCCATTGCAGCCGCCCTGCAACGGGTGGCCGACGGCAGCTATGGCCGTTGCACCGATTGCGATGCAGACATCGCCGAGGCCCGTTTGCACGCAGCGCCCACCGCCTTGCGTTGTATCGGCTGCCAAAGTCAGCACGAAGCTGCCCATGGGGGTGTCCACGCGCCGTCCATGTGAATGCAACGCGCGCGGCAACGGCTGCGCCGGGGCTGGGGTATTCTCGAATGCATGACCACCAGTTTTTTCCACCTGGCTTTCCACGTGCGCGACCTGGACGTTGCGCGTCGGTTCTACGGCTCGGTGTTGGGTTGCGCCGAGGGCCGCAGCACCGATACCTGGGTGGACTTTGACCTTTTCGGGCACCAGTTGTCTCTGCACCTGGGCGAGCCCTTTGCCACCACACTCACCGGTCGGGTGGGCGATCACTGGGTGCCCATGCCGCACTTCGGGCTCGTGCTGGCCCTGCCCGACTGGCAGGCAATGGCCCAGCGACTGCAAAACGCCGGGGTGGATTTTGTGCTGCCGCCACAGGTTCGCTTTGAAGGGCAACCCGGAGAGCAATGGACACTGTTCTTCCTGGACCCGTTCGGCAACCCGATTGAAATCAAGGGTTTCCGCAACTTGGACGGGGTGTTTCAGACCTGAGCCCTGGCACGCATGACCACGGGCACAGACACTTCCCGCCGTTCGCGCGCCATGGCGTGGCTGGCTGCCGGTGTGGTGCTGGTGCACGTCTGGCTGTTGACCCGGTGGTTGGAACCGCCCACGCCAACAGCTTCACCCGCCACCACAGTCACCCTCGCCCCGGCTACTGCCAGACCTGCACAGACCACCGTTGCCCCTCCCGCGCAGACTGAAGCACCCGCCACTGCGGCAGCCCCGGCACGGGCAGCTCAGCCTCCGAAAGCAATTTCAGCTGTAACTGCTTCTGCATCTGCGGCTGCACCCACCCGCGCCGCCGCAAGCAAACCGCCAACTGCGCCAGTTTCAGAGCCAAAACAGCCACCAACGCTTGCCAGTACTGAAAGTACCGCTATCGTTGAAGCATCCCATTCAACCCAGAACATCGCACAGGCACAAGCCCCAAGCCAGCCGGAAGACAAGCCCCAGACAGCTGCTCAACCCGCGTCCGCGACGGAACCCGGGCGACTGCAATTGCCACCTGCGGCGGAGCTGCAATACGACGTGCGCGCCACCCGCAAGGGCATGAGCCTGCCAGCCCAAAGTGTGCTCCGCTGGCAACCGTCAGCCGGCAGCTACCAGGCCCGCATGGAGTTCAAAGCCTTGTTTGTCGGGGCACGCAGCCAGACCAGCGTGGGCACGCTCAGCGCAGCCGATGGCCTGATGCCCACCCGCTACGGCGACAAAAACCGCAGCGAGCAAGCCACCCATTTCGACCGCACGCGCCAGCCGCCGGTGCTGCGGTTCAGTGCCAACACCCCCGACCTGCCCCTGCAGCAGCACACCCAGGACCGCCTGAGCGTGTTGCTGCAACTCGGCGCCATGCTGGCGGGCGAACCTGCCCGCTTTGCCCCCGGCCAAATCGTCACACTGCACACGGCAGGCCCCAAAGACGCAGACCTGTGGCAGTTCCGGGTGGGCAATACCACCGCCTTGAACCTGCCCGCAGGCACGCTCGAGGCGGTGCACTTGGACCGCGCCCCCCTGCACACCTTTGACAACCGCGTGGAGGTGTGGCTGGCCCCCAGTTTGGGCTATTTGCCCGTGCGCATTTTGTGGACTCAGGCCAATGGGGATGTGGTCGACCAGCAGCTCGCCCGCCATTCACCCCTGCCGCTGACACCTTGAAAAGCCGGGCAATGCCCCCACCACTGCACAACATCTTCAAATCTCGTCAAGCCGCACACCGGCGCGTCGATAAGATGGATACTGAGTTTGCGTGTGACCCGCGCAGCTTCTCCGCAACGAACACCCAGGATGCAACACCATGAACATGCTCTACGACTCCGAATCGTTCGCCGTGGTCCACATCCACGCCAATGCACCTCTGGCTGGGGAAAAATCCCAAGACAACGGCCCCCAGATGCCCCGCCACGGCTTTGAAATTGTGGACAAACGCTCGGGCAAAGAGGTTTATCTGGACGGCTCGTGGGCCGAAATGTTCCAGATGCAGATCAACGCATGGCAACAGAACACCCCTTCGCAAGAAGAAGTGGAAGACACGCTGGAAGGCTACACCGGCCTGGCCCAAATGCCGGTCGTAGTGCACTGAAAAGGCCAAGGACGCGGCCCAGTTGGCCGTCCAGTCAGGGGCGGCTCGGGCGCGCCCGAAAATCCCGATCAGCGTGGCAGCGACTTCAGCGACATGGAAGAGGGCGTTGGCGATGGCAATGCATGGGCATCCGATGCCCGAGCACGAACGAGGTGCTCACCACCTTCCATTTTGAACACACGGACCACTTCTGCCAGCCTTGCAGCCTGATGGTGCAGACTTTCAGCCGCAGACGCACTTTGCTCGACCAGTGCGGAGTTCTGTTGCGTGGTCCGGTCCAAGTCGGCAACCGCATCACTGACTTGGCCGATGCCAACGGTTTGTTCAGTGGTCGAAGAATTGATTTCGGTGATCAGTGAAGCCACTCGGCGCACCTGAGAGACGATGTCGTCCATGGTGTCCCCTGCACTGCCTACCAGACTGGCTCCGGCCTCGACCTTGGACACGCTGGTGCCGATCAGGTCCTTGATCTCCCTCGCTGCCGCAGCGCTGCGCTGAGCCAGACTGCGAACCTCGCCCGCCACCACTGCAAAACCCCGCCCCTGATCGCCGGCCCGTGCCGCCTCGACAGCAGCGTTCAGCGCCAGAATATTGGTCTGGAAAGCAATCCCATCGATCACACCGATGATGTCAGCAATTTTCTTGGAACTGGCAGTGATGTCGTCCATCGTCCCGATGACCTGACGCATCACCTCCCCGCCCCGCTCAGCCGCACCGCTCGCCGTGGTCGCCAGCTGCGTAGCCTCCTTCGCGGTCTCGGCATTCGAGCGGACTGACGCATTCATCTCCTCCATGGAAGCAGAGGTTTTCTGCAGGTGCGTCGACTGCTCTTCGGTACGCCTCGACAGGTCGGCATTGCCAGAGGCAATTTCCGAAGACCCGGTCGTGATGAAGTCCGACGCCTGCCGCACTTCCCTTACAACCTTGGCAAGGCTGGCTTGCATGACACCCAATGACGCCAGCACACTTTCCCGAGGCGCAAACTCGACCCCACGGACAGCGTGTAGGTCACCTTCCGCCACGCGTTTGGCCACATCTCCCAACGCCACTGGCTCGGCACCGAGTTGTCCGATCACACTGCGGGAGATGGCCAGGGCCAGCACCACGCCACACACCAGAGCCACCGCCAATGCCAGGATCATCACAGTCAAAAACCCCGATGCCTCATCCTGGGCCACCTTGTTGCGCGCCTGAATGCGCGCCTCTTCGTAGTCAATCAGTTTGTTGATGGCCCCCAGCCATTGCACATACTGTGGCTTGGCCTGACTCCAAAGCAGGTTGCGAGCCGCATCGGCATCACCCGCAGCGACCTTTGCTACCACAGCCTGAGTGGTCGAAACCGCTTGAGCCTCGATGGCCTTGATGTCGCCATAGAGACGAGTCAGATCCCCCGAGTCGAACGACGAAGCAATCAGCTTCTCCAGCGGGCCCGCAGATTCCGCGTAAAACCGGGCCAGTTGCTGGATCAGGGCCAGTTCTTTTTCCACGTCCTGCGGGCTACCGGACAACACCACGTCGCGGGCGGCAATCGCCCTGTCATGGGCAGAGCCCCGAAAGTTGATGGCGTATCGCTGGATCAGCGCATGCTCCTGACTGTTGGCCGCCAGGGCCGAGTCAATCGATTGGACTTTGACCACCCCGATGGCGGTCACCACCACCAGAATGGCCAACATCAAACCAAACCCGACAGTGAGTCGGCGTGCCACGGTCATCTGAGCAAACATGTTTGCGTCTCCTGTGATTGAAAGTATTCCAGAGCAGTGCCGCCATCTCGGCCTCTGCGACGCACCAGCATAGTGCATTTCGGCACAAATGGGGGCGCAGGCACCAAACTCGATCGCAACTCCATGGCGGGCACATTGGGTGCGGAAGCCGCACCCCGGCGTGATGTGATTCCGGAAAAAAACCCGGCAAGGCAGAGCGCCCGGCCGGGTGAGGGGCCTCACACAGGTGTGAGGCCGTTCTGTGGGAGCCCCCTGACCTTACTTGAAGGGCGTGGGACGTGGGGTGCTGTCCGACGATGGGGGCAGGATGGGCAGGCGGAAGATGGGCTGCTCACCGGTCAGGGTTTTCAGGAACGCCACCACTTGGGCGTTTTCCTGTTTGGTGAAGGTTTTGCCCAGTTGCAGGCGGCCCATCACGTCCACGGCTTGTGCCAGGGTGTCTGAAGCACCGTCGTGGAAGTAGGGGTAGGTCAACTCCACGTTGCGCAGGGTAGGCACTTTGAAGTTAAAGCGGTCGATGGCTTTGCCAGACACGGCCGAGCGGCCCTCGACGCCTTCTTTGTTGCCTTTGTAGGCTTCAACCACACCCATTTTCTGGAACGAGTTACCACCCAGGTTGGGGCCGTTGTGGCAAGCCACGCAGCCACTTTCGTTGAACAGCTTGTATCCCGCCAGTTCGTCTTTGTTCAGCGCCTCTTTGTGACCCAGCAGGTACTGGTCAAACTTGGAATTGGGCGTGACCAGGGTTTTTTCGAACTCGGCGATCGCTTCGGTCACCTGGTCGATATCGGGTTTGTCTTTGCCGAACACCAGCTTGAATTCACGCACATAGGCGGGGATGGATGCCAGCATGTCGATGGCCAGGGTGTGGCTGAAGGCCATTTCACCGGGGTTGGCAATGGGGCCACCGGCTTGGGCTTTCAGGTCAGGGGCGCGGCCGTCCCAGAACTGGGCCAGGTTCAAGCTGGAATTCAACACCGTGGGGGAGTTGATGGGGCCTTGCTGCCACTTGTCGCCGATGGACGTTTTGATGTTGTCCGTACCACCCATGCTCAGGTTGTGGCATGAGTTGCAGGAAATGAAGCCTGATTTGGACAGGCGGGGATCGAAATACAGCTTTTTGCCGAGCTCAACTTTGCCCAAGTCAATTGACTTGGGGGGCGCCACGGGCGCGTACATCTGGTCAAACTGGGCGTGGGCTGCGCCGGAAAATGCAGCGGCTGTTGCAACAGCCATAGAAACCAAGGTACGAGAAAACACACGGCTTGCAGACATCATGGACTCCTTTTGTGAATGCAAAAGTCTCCAAGGCCTGTGGGGGCAACACTGCATCTCAGGTGGCCTCAGACGACTGATGCCATTCTTAAGCGAGGGTTAACCCGAAACATTGATTTGAATCAAACCCCGGGGGGTTTGCAAAAACGCGACAAAGTCGCGCAAAAGACGGGCCTTTGATGCTTGTCAAAGCGGCGCAAAAAAGCCCTCGATACAGAGGGCATTGGGTTGGGCAGGCCTATTGACCTGCAATGGTCAGTCACTCCTCCAGCATGGCACGCAGCATCCAGGCCGCCTGCTCGTGGACGGTGAGCCGCTGAACCAACACGTCGGTGGTGGGCTCGTCACTCGCCTCATCCACCAAGGGCAGCAAGCTGCGGGCGGTGCGTGCCACGGCCTCGTGGCCTTCGGCCAGGATGCGAACCATCTCCATCGCCTTCGGCGGCTTGGCTGGCGCGTCGGGCAGCGAGCTGAGTTCACCGAACTGCGCATACGAACCTGGCGCCACATGGCCCAGCGAGCGGATGCGCTCGGCAATCGGGTCCACGGCATTCCACAGTTCGGTGTATTGGGTCATGAACATGTTGTGCAAGCTGTTGAACATGCGTCCCGTCACGTTCCAGTGAAAGTTGTGCGTGGTGAGGTACAGCGTGTAGGTGTCTGCCAGCAAGTGGCTCAGGCCCTTGGCGATGGCGGCGCGGTCTTTGTCGCTGATGCCAATGTCCATGCCCCCTTTAGCAGCGGGTTTAGCAGCGTGTTTGGCGGCTTTGACTTTGTTGGATGAAGACATGACAGGCTCCTTGTAGGCATTGCAGATGACCACCATCTTAGGCCTTGCCTCTCGCCTGTCACTGTGCGCCAGGCCTCATTCAGACGGTGTGGCGGCTATGGCCGCGATTGAGAAAGACCACCCTGCTGACGGGCGTTGACTCCTACAGTCAACACACGGTTGCCGACCATGAGGCACCGATCCGATCACCCCAAGTCATTGTCAGGAGTTACTCATGAGCAGCACCACACACCCCTCAGCCGGCCAGTGCCCGGTCATGCACGGCGGCAACACCGCCAGCGGCAACACACCCATGGCCTGGTGGCCCAACGCATTGAACCTGGACATCCTGCACCAGCACGACACCAAAACCAACCCGCTGGGCGCTGGTTTCAACTACCGCGCTGAAGTGAAAAAGCTCGATGTGGCATCACTCAAGCAAGACCTCACCGCCCTCATGACCGACAGCCAGCCCTGGTGGCCTGCCGACTGGGGCCACTACGGCGGCCTGATGGTGCGCATGGCCTGGCACGCTGCTGGCTCGTACCGCACGGCCGATGGACGCGGCGGTGGCGGCACTGGCAACCAGCGCTTTGCGCCGCTCAATTCCTGGCCAGACAACGTCAACCTCGACAAGGCACGCCGCCTGCTGTGGCCCATCAAAAAGAAGTACGGCAACAAGCTGAGTTGGGCCGACCTCATCATCCTGGCGGGTAACGTGGCCTACGAATCGATGGGGCTCAAAACCTACGGCTTTGCCTTTGGTCGCGAAGACATCTGGCACCCCGAAAAAGACACCTACTGGGGCTCTGAAAAAGAGTGGCTGGCCTCCACCCGCTACGAGGGCGAGAGCCGCGAAGCGCTTGAGAACCCCCTGGCTGCCGTGCAGATGGGCCTGATTTACGTCAACCCCGAAGGTGTGAACGGCCAGCCCGACCCGCTGCGCACCGCACAGGACGTGCGCCTGACCTTTGCCCGCATGGCCATGGACGACGAAGAAACCGTGGCCCTCACTGCCGGCGGCCACACCGTGGGCAAATGCCACGGCAATGGAGATGCCAAACGCCTGGGGCCAGAGCCTGAGGCGGCCGATCTGCAGGAACAGGGCATGGGCTGGATGAACACAACCACCCGTGGCGTGGGCCGCGACACCGTCAGCAGCGGCATCGAAGGGGCGTGGACCACTCACCCCACACAGTGGGACAACGGCTACTTCCACCTGCTGTTCACCTACGACTGGGAACTGAAAAAGAGCCCCGCCAGCGCATGGCAATGGGAGCCCATTGGCATCAAGCCTGAAGACATGCCCGTGGACGTGGAAGACCCATCCATCCGGCACAACCCCATCATGACCGACGCCGACATGGCCATGAAGATGGACCCGGCGTACCGCGTGATTTCAGAACGCTTCCACAAGGACCCAGCGTATTTCACAGAGGTGTTCGCCCGGGCCTGGTTCAAGCTCACGCACCGCGACATGGGGCCCAAGGCACGCTACATCGGCCCCGAGGTGCCGGCTGAAGACCTGATCTGGCAAGACCCGGTGCCCGCTGGCAACAGGGGCTGCGACGTGGCCGCCGTCAAGGCCCGCATTGCAGCCGCCGGGTTGTCCATCGCGGACTGGTGGCCACTGCCTGGGACAGCGCCCGCACGTACCGGGGCTCTGACATGCGCGGCGGCGCCAATGGGGCACGCATCCGCCTCAGCCCACAGAAAGACTGGGCAGGCAACGAGCCCGAGCGGCTGGCCCGTGTTTTGGCGGTGTACGAGCGCATTGCCGCCGACACCGGCGCCAGCGTGGCAGACGTGATCGTGCTGGCGGGCAACCTGGGGGTGGAGCAGGCTGCCAAAGCAGCCGGTTTCGACGTGACCGTGCCCTTTGCACCCGGCCGTGGCGATGCCACACCCGAGCAAACCGACGCGGCATCGTTTGACGTGCTGGAGCCTATGCACGACGGCTACCGCAACTGGCTCAAACAACATTACAGCGTCAAACCCGAAGAACTGCTGGCCTCACCGCTGCCGAGATGACGGTGCTGGTGGGCGGCATGCGGGTGCTGGGCACCAACCACGGGGGTACGCAGCACGGCGTGTTCACCACCCGCCCCGGGGCGCTGACCAACGACTTCTTCGTCAACCTGACCGACATGGCCCACACCTGGGTGCCCACAGGGCGCAACAGCTACAACGTGTGCGACCGCGCCACGGGTGCGGTGAAGTGGACGGCCACACGGGTCGACCTGGTGTTTGGCTCCAACTCCATCCTGCGGGCCTATGCCGAGGTGTATGCCCAGGACGACAACCAGACCAAGTTCGTCAACGACTTTGTGGCCGCCTGGGTGAAGGTGATGAACGCGGACCGGTTCGACCTGATCGGCTGAATGTGCTGGCGGCCCTCAGCCATTACCCTGCGGTTGAGGGCCCAGCCAGCGGTACAGCGGCTCGGCCAGGATCAACACCGCCACCAGGCGACACACCTGGAAAGCCGTGACCACCGGCACCCCCAGTTGCAGCACCTTGGCGGTGATGGCCATCTCGGCAATGCCGCCGGGCGAGGTGCCCAGGATCAGCGTGGCCGGGTGCAAGCCCGTGGCCCAAGCCAACGCTGTGCCGAACATGGCGCACAGGGCCATCATCACGGTGGTGGCCAGTGCCACCGAACCCAGCCAGCGGGGCGCAGCGCGCACAAACGCCGGCGAAAACCGCACGCCCAGGCTGACACCAATCACCAGTTGCGCGGCGTTGGTCAGCTCCACCGGCAGGGCCGACAGCCGCACCCCCGCCAGTGTGGTGAGCATGGTGGCCACCAGCGCCCCCATGAACCAGGGGTTGGCCCGACCCAGCCGCAACGACACCCACACCCCGGCACCGGTCAGCGCAGCCAGCACTGCAAGGCCTGACCACTGCACGTCGCGCACCGCGGTGCCGGTGCTGTCCAGCCCGTGCACGCCCCAGGCCTGCATGGCAAAGGGCAACGTCAGCGTGACCATCAGCACCCGCAGGCTGTGCGCACTGGCCACCAGGTCGGTGCGGGCACCGTGCCGCTCGGCGATCAGCGTCATTTCAGACGCCCCGCCGATGGCACCGGCAAAGTAAGTGGTGGCATGCCGCTGCGCCGCAGGCAGGTGCGCCAGTTGTGGCGCGTGGGCATGTGCCAGCCATCGGCCAAACGCCCAGCCGAGCACGCAGGCCCACATCACCCCCAACACAATGGCCCACCACAAGCCGGCCACCAGTGCACCCACGGCCGGCGTGAAATAAAGCCCCAGCGCCGTGCCGATGACCCACTGGCCCGCGTTGCGCAGCGGCACCCAGCTGGCCACCGGCGCACCCAGCACCGAGACAACCGCTGTGGCCACCAGCGGGCCCATCATCCAGGGAATGGGGGTGTGCAGCCACGCACACGCCTGTGCGGCGGCCAGCGCCAGCAGCAAGGTGAATAGAAGACGGGACAACGGGGCCATGGCGGGTGTGGGCACGACAGGCCGCGTAGTATCCCCGGCCATGACGCTCTTCTCTGTCTCCAAAAGCCAGACGTCCGCAAGCCAGGCCCTGGCCACGCTGGCCATTTCACTGCTGACGCTGACGGCCTGCACGGCCACGGGCCCCGCCGGGTCCAACTCCTTGCTGGTGCAAGACATGGCCGTGCCGGTGGCCCAACGCCTGCACGCCTTGGGCACGCCCGACGTGCTGATGCTCGGCGAACAGCACGACGCACCCGACCACCAGCGCCAGCAGCTGGCCACCGTGCAAACACTGGCCAGCCTGGGCGAACTGGGAGCCGTGGTGCTGGAAATGGCCGATGCCGGCCACAACACCCGCAGCCTGCCCGCCAACGCCACCCCGGCGCAAGTGCAACAGGCCCTGGCATGGCGCGACAGCGCCTGGCCCTGGGCCCAGTACGGCCCCACGGTGATGGCCGCTGTGGCTGCGCGCGTGCCGGTCATCGGCGGCAACCTGCCACGCCAACGCAATGCAGCCGTGATGAATGAAGTGGAGTGGGACACCCGGGTGAACGCAACCGTGCTCACCCAGCAACGCGATGCCGTGCGCGAGGGCCACTGCAACCTGCTGCCACCGGGCCAGATAGGCCCCATGACCCGCATACAGCTGGCCCGCGACGCCAGCCTGGCGGCCACCGTGCAAGCTGCCGTTGTGCGGGGCAAAACCGTGCTGCTGCTGGCGGGCAGCCAACACGCACACAAAGGCGTGGGCGTGCCCGCTTACCTGCCAGGCAGCCTGAAGTTGAAATCCGTGCGGCTCTCAGCAGGCGAACCGCGCCCCGACGATGCGGGTGCGTTCGACGCGGTGTGGGTCACGCCGCCCGTGCCCCCCAAAGACCACTGCGCGCAACTCAAGGGCCAAGGCTGACTGGGGCCACTTGAAGCGACAATGCCATTCCCATGTCTCACACACCTTCCCCCTCCCCTGCCAGCACCTATGTGCTGACCCTCTCTTGCCCGGACCGCCTGGGCCTGGTCCACGCCGTGTCGGGCTTTTTGCTGGAGCGTTCCGGCAACATCGAAGAAGCCGCGCAGTTCAACGACCACGACACCGGCCTGTTTTTCATGCGGGTGCAGTTTGCGTGCAGCCAGCTCAGCCACGAACAGCTCAAGGCCGACATGGCCGGTTTTGCCGCGCCGTTCCAGATGAACTGGCAGCTGCACGCCACCAGCCAGCCCATGCGCACGGTGATTTTTGTCAGCAAGGAAGGCCACTGCCTGAACGACCTGCTGTTCCGCTGGAAAAGTGGGCTGCTGCCGCTGGACATCCGCGCGATCGTCAGCAACCACCGCGAGTTCTACCAACTGGCGGCCAGCTACAACGTGCCGTTTCACCACCTGCCCGTCACCGCTGCCACCAAGGCGCAGGTGGAAGCACGGCAGTTTGAAATCGTTCAGGCCGAAGACGCCGAGCTGGTGGTGCTGGCGCGCTACATGCAAATCCTCAGTGACGACCTGTGCCGCAAGCTGGAAGGCCGTGCCATCAACATCCACCACAGCTTTCTGCCCAGCTTCAAAGGTGCCAAGCCGTATTACCAGGCGCACGACCGGGGCGTGAAGCTGATTGGCGCGACCGCACACTACGTGACCGCCGACCTGGACGAAGGCCCCATCATCGAGCAGGATGTGGCCCGCGTGGACCACAGCAAAACGGTGGACGACCTCACCGCCCAGGGCCGCGACACCGAAAGCCAGGTGCTGGCCCGCGCCGTGAAGTGGCACAGCGAGCGCCGCGTGCTGCTCAACGGGCACAAGACCGTGATTTTCAAGTAAAAGTGGCCTCCAGCGCTTGATGGTATTGGTTTTACAGCTATAACACTTTCGAGACGCACACCATGGCCGTACGCATTCCACCCATCCAATGCCTGCTCACCTTTGAAGCGTTGGCGCGGTTGCGCAGCGTCACACAGGCGGCCGAGGAACTGTGCGTCACGCCCAGTGCCGTGAGCCACCGAGTCAAGCAACTGGAGCAGATCATCGGCACCAAGCTGTTCGGGCGCGCCGACTTTTCCCTGACCAGCGAGGGCAGCGAATACCTGGCCCACGTGCGCGAGGGGCTGGGCATTCTGGGGCGCTTCCCCACGCTGGGCTCGGTGGCCGGTCGGCGCAAGCTGAAGGTAGCGGTCACGCCGACGTTTGCCCGCTCGGTGTTGATGCCGCGCCTGCGGCTGTTCACCGAGGCATACCCAGAAATTGACCTGACGCTGCAGGTGAGCATTCCGCTGCTGGACGTCGTGGCCGAAGACGCCGACCTGACCGTGCGGTTCGGCACCGGGCGCTATGCAGATGTGGAACACGTCTGCCTGTTCAAAGACGACGTCACCCCGCTGGCCTCACCCGCCTTTTTGCGCGAGCATGGGCCGTTTGAAACCGTGACCGACCTGGAAGGCGCCCCCCTGCTGCGCAGCCCACTGGAGCCCTGGCGCACCTGGTTTGCCGCCCACGACCTCGACTGGCCGGAGCCCACCGAAGGCTCCACCTTCAACGACGTGGGGCTGGCCTGCGACGGTGCAGCCGCAGGCATGGGCATTGCGCTCGTGAGGCTGAAGCTGGGTGCGCCCTGGCTGGAAAACGGCAGCCTGGTGCGCCTGTTCGAGCGCAGCGTGCCCAGCCCGCACGCGCACTATTTGTGCTGGCGCACCGGCACCATGGACCGCTGGGAATGCGCCGCGTTTGCCGAATGGCTGAAAAAAGCCCTGGCCTGAGTGCACACTCCGCCACTGACACGTTGCACCGCCACCCATGAACTCACGCCCGCCCCTCCCGGCCAAAGCCTTCTACCTCAAGCCCTGGGCATTGCCCTTGCTGGGCAGCGTGCTGGTGGCCCTCGGCACTTACGTGGCCTGGTTCACCTATACATCGGCACAGCGGGTGGTGGACAGCTTTGTGATGGACATGGCGCGCAAGCAGGCGCAGTCGGTCACACACTTTCGCAATTTCTATTCCACGGAAATTTTGCCCCGCGCCCGCACCAGCGGAGCCACTGTCACTCACGAATACAAAGAAACCAACAACGGCCTGCCCCTGCCCGCCACGCTGATGATCGACCTGGGGCACTACCTGTCCAAGCAGGAAGAAGGCCACAGCGTGCAGCTCTACAGCAACCAACCTTTCCCGTGGCGTGTGGACGAGCGCAAGCTGGACGACTTCCAGACCGCGGCGCTGGCCCACCTGCGCGAATTCCCTGAGCAACCCTACATCCGCCATGCAGAAATCAACGGCGTGAAAGTACTGCGCTATGCCCAGGCCGATGTGATGCAGGCCAACTGCGTAGCCTGCCACAACAGCTTTCCGAGCTCCCCGCGCACCGACTGGAAGGTGGGCGATGTGCGCGGTGCACTGGAAGTGACTGTGCCCCTCAAGGGCTGGCAGGGTGCGGCCACCGGGGTGTTGAACCAAACGTTTGGCATCTTGCTGCTCGTGCTGCTGCTGGGCATGAGCCTGGTTTGGGTCATCACGCAGCGCCTGCAACATGCCCTGCGCCACTCGCGCGAATTGTCGGCAGGGCGCGAGAAGTCAAACCTGCAACTGCGCCGCGAAATCGACGAGCGGCGACACATCGAGCGCAACCTGCGGCTGAGCGAGTCCAAGCTCAACAGCATTTTCGATTCAGCCCCTGAAGGCATCGTGGTCATCAATACGCAAGGCATCATCATCCAGGCCAACAAGGCTGCAGGCAGTATGTTTGGTTACGACGGCGATAAGTTGCTTGGCCAGAACGTCGGTGCCCTGATGGACCCAAATGGGCGTGAGCAACACAGCAAAGACCTGAACCACTACCTGGAGACGGGCATTCAGCGCATGCTGAACCGGCCGCGCATCGTCAAGGGCTACCGGGTGGATGGCAGCCAGTTTCCGTTGCGGCTGTCGGTGACCGAAACCCGGGTGGACGACGAGCTGTTTTTCACCGGCGTGATGCAAGATTTCACCCAGATTCTGGAGAATGAAGCCCAACTGATTCAGGCCAAAGACCGGGCCGAGGTGGCCAACCGCCTCAAGGGTGAGTTTCTGGCCAACATGAGCCACGAAATCCGCACACCCATGAACGGCATCGTGGGCATGACACAACTGGTGCTGGACACCCAACTCACCACCGAGCAGCGCGAACACCTGACGCTGGCCAGCGAGTCTGCCAACCACCTGCTGGTGATCATCAACGACATCCTCGACTTCTCAAAAATTGAGTCCGGTGCCCTGGAACTCGACCTGGTGCGCTGCCAACCCGAGCAAATCCTGCGGCACACGGTCCGCACCATGGCGGGTCTGGCTGAGAAAAAAGGCCTCGGGCTGACGTATGCCTGCACACGCGCCGTGCCTTCCGAAGCCATGCTCGACCCTGTGCGGCTGCGCCAGATCCTCACCAACCTGGTGGGCAACGCCGTCAAGTTCACTCACAGCGGCAACGTGCATGTCGCCATGGATGCCGAGCCACCGAACGACACTGACAACGTGAGGCTGTCCATCACTGTCACAGACACCGGCATTGGTTTTGACCCAGACAGGGCAGAGCAACTGTTCAACCCGTTTGTGCAGGCCGACGGTTCCATTTCCCGCTCATTTGGCGGAACCGGCCTCGGGCTGGCCATCACGCGCAGCCTGGTCACGCTCATGGGTGGGCAGATAGTTGCGCGCAGCACACCCGGACAGGGTTCAGTGTTCTCTTTCACCTTGCAATGCGCGTTGCCATCGGGCGACAGTACCCTGATGGAAATGACACCCGCGGCCTCCGCTGCGGCCCCGGCGCGACCGCTGCATGTTCTGCTGGCCGAAGACCATCCCATCAACCAGAAACTGGCTAGCCTGCTGCTGGCCAAAATGGGGCACACCTGCGTCTTGGCCGAAGACGGCGAACAGGCGCTGGCACAGCTCGCAGGCCAGCGCTTTGACCTGGTGCTGATGGATGTGATGATGCCGCGCATGGACGGTCTGACCGCTCTCGGGCGCCTGCGCGAGTTGGAATCTGGCGCGCCACGCCGCACGCCGGTGCTGATGGTCACGGCCCACGCCATGACCGGAGACCGTGAACGCTTCATGGCCGCTGGAGCAGATGGTTATGTGTCCAAACCCATCTCGGCCACACTGCTGGCTCAGGAGATGACTCGCGTGGTGAACAGCCAACCCGCCTGATGCCCGCCTGGTGTATGCCACCCCGTTTCAACGGGGCTTGCAGATTAATTCAACACGCTGTGCAGGGCTTGGCCTAAACTGGTTTTGCAGCGGCACCCAGCCGCACAAGGACTCCACATGAACGCACCGCTGGCCTCAGGCGAACGCAAAACCATTCAAAAAGCAGAGCTACAAGCCCAAGTGGTGAAAGCGCTGGCGGCATATTTGCCTGATCATTCACTGCTGTACCAGTTGGAAGACACCGTGCCTTACGAGTGTGACGGCCTCACAGCCTACCGTCAGCGCCCGCTGGTGGTGGCGCTGCCCGAAACCGAGGCACAGGTGGCTGCCGTGCTCAAAACCTGCCACTCTCTGAACGTGCCCGTGGTGGCGCGCGGCGCAGGCACGGGACTGTCGGGTGGGGCCATGCCCAACGAACTCGGCGTGACCATGAGCCTGGCCAAATTCAACCAGATACTGAAGGTAGATCCCGTCAGCCGCACGGCGGTGGTGCAAGCCGGTGTGCGCAACCTGGCCATCAGCGAGGCGGCTGCGCCCCACGGCCTGTACTACGCGCCCGACCCCAGCAGCCAGATTGCCTGCACCATCGGCGGCAACGTGGCCGAAAACTCCGGCGGTGTGCATTGCCTGAAGTACGGCCTCACGGTGCACAACATCCTGAAAGTCAAGGGCTTCACCATGGAGGGTGACGCCATCGAATTCGGCTCTGATGCCCTGGACGTGCCCGGCCTGGACCTGCTGAGCGTGCTGATTGGCAGCGAAGGCATGCTGGCCGTCACCACCGAAGTGACCGTGAAGCTGGTGCCCAAACCCCAACTGGCCCGCTGCATCATGGCCAGCTTTGACGACGTGCGCAAAGCCGGTGACGCCGTGGCCGCCGTCATTGCGGCAGGCATCATCCCCGCCGGGCTGGAGATGATGGACAAGCCCATGACCGCTGCGGTGGAAGACTTTGTGCACGCGGGCTACGACCTGAATGCTGAAGCCATTCTGCTGTGCGAAAGCGACGGTACGCCTGAAGAGGTGGAAGAAGAAATTGGCCGCATGAGCGCCGTGCTGCGCGGCTGCGGGGCCACGGCCATTGCCGTCAGCAAAGACGAGGCCGAGCGCATGCGCTTCTGGAGCGGACGCAAAAACGCTTTCCCCGCCAGCGGCCGCATCAGCCCCGACTACATGTGCATGGACAGCACCATTCCGCGCAAGCGCCTGGCCGACATCCTCTTGGCCATTGCCGAGATGGAAAAGAAATATCAGCTGCGTTGCTGCAACGTGTTCCACGCGGGCGACGGCAACCTGCACCCGCTGATTTTGTTTGATGCGAACGACCCCGACCAACTCCACCGCTGCGAGCTGTTCGGTGCCGACATCCTGGAAACCAGCGTGGCCATGGGCGGCACCGTCACGGGTGAACACGGCGTGGGTGTGGAAAAACTCAACAGCATGTGTGTGCAGTTTTCAGCAGAAGAAAACGAGCAGATGTTTGGCGTCAAACGCGCCTTCGACCCCGCCGGACTGCTGAACCCTGGCAAGGTCATTCCCACCAAACACCGCTGCGCCGAGTACGGCAAGATGCTGGTGCGCGCAGGGGCCATCAAGCACCCGGATTTGCCCCGGTTCTGAGGCTGGAAGGCGGACAACCAAAGGCCCGCGCACCGCTGCGCGGGCTTGTGTGGTGTCAGCGGTGGCCGGTAACGCCCATCTGGTCCAGCGCCGTGGCCAGCTGGCCCACGCTGCGATCGACGTTGTGCAGCTTTTCCAGGCCGAACAAACCAACACGGAAGGTCGAAAAACCCGCAGGCTCGTCGCACTGCAAAGGCACCCCGGCCGCTGTTTGCAGGCCCAGCGCCAGGAACTTCTTGCTGTTCTGCATCTCCGGGTCGGCGGTATAACTCACCACCACGCCAGGGGCTTTGAAGCCATCGGCCGCCACGCTGCGGATGCCACGGCTCTCAAACAGGGCCCGCACCCGGTCACCGAGCTCGATTTGCTCCTGGCGCACTTTTTCAAACCCGTAGTCGCGCGTTTCCTGCATCACGTCGCGCAGGCGGGCCAGCGCGTCTGTGGGCATGGTGGTGTGGTACGAGTGGCTGCCGTTTTCGTAGCTCTCCATGATCTGGAGCCACTTTTTCAGGTCACAGGCAAAGCTGGTGCTGGTGGTGCCGTCAATGGCTGCGCGGGCGCGTTCGCTGAGCATGACCATGGCACAGGCGGGCGAGCCGCTCCAGCCCTTTTGCGGTGCTGAAATCAGCAGATCCACACCCGTGGCTTGCATGTCCACCCACATGGCACCGGATGCAATGCAATCCAGCACAAACAGGCCGCCCACCTCGTGCACGGCGTCGGTCACGGCACGGATGTAGTCGTCTGGGAGGATCATGCCCGCAGCGGTTTCCACGTGCGGTGCGAAGACCACGGCGGGCTTTTCGGCGCGGATGGTGGCCACCACTTCGTCCACCGGGCATGGCATCCAGGGTGCCTGGGGGCTGTCATTGGTGCGTCGCGCTTTGAGCACGATGGACTCGGACGGGATGGAGCCCATGTCGAAAATCTGCGTCCAGCGGTAGCTGAACCAGCCGTTGCGGATGACCAGCACCTTTTTGCCATGCGCAAACTGCCGCGCCACCGATTCCATGCCAAAGGTTCCGCTGCCTGGCACCAGCACGGCGGCTTTGGCGTGGTACACCTCTTTCAGAATGGCAGAGATGTCGGTCATGACGCCGCGAAAGCGGGCCGACATGTGGTTCAGGGCGCGGTCTGTGTAGACCACTGAAAATTCAAGCAGGCCGTCGGGATCGACGTTGGGCAACAAACCGGGCATTCATGTCTCCTGGGAGATTCGGTTAAGGGGTCGAAAGCCCCTACGGCCGCGCAGCTTAGCACGCACCCCACCGGGAAAACACCCTGCAAAAACAAGGCATTTGGCTGAAAATGGGGCACCGAAGCTGTCACGCCTTCCCCATGCCACTGCCAAACACACCCATCTTGTTGGTTGAAGACAACCCCGACGAAGCCGATCTCACCAAAATGGCCCTCTCACGCCATGGCTTTGGGGCCCGCGTACAACACGTCAGCAATGGCGAGCAGGCGCTGGATTTTCTGTACCGCCGGGGCGCATTCCGCCAGCGCCCTGAAGGGGCACCTGCCGTGGTGTTGCTCGACCTGAAAATGCCCGTGCTCGACGGCTTTGGTGTGCTGGCCGACGTCAAACAATCCGCCGAACTGAGGCACACACCCGTGGTGGTGTTGACGTCGTCCACAGAGCCATCAGACCTCAGCCGCGCCTACGCCGCCGGAACCAATGCATACGTTGCAAAGCCCACAGATTTCGGCGAGTTCCTGGGCACCATCAAACAGGTGTGCGACTTCTGGCTGCGCGCCAACGAAACCGCGCCAGCACACTGAACGCGATCTACCTCGAAAGCCCTCCCATGTTTGAATCTGCCGACATTGGCCACCGCATGGGCCGCAAGGCCTACCGCGAGGCCGAACCGCTTCTGCGCCAGGCGCTTCTCAAGGCCCAGTTCGACCTGCTGGCCAGCAAGCAGCACGCCGTGGTGGTACTCGTCAACGGCGTGGACGGAGCAGGCAAGGGCGAAACGGTCAACCTGTTCAACGAGTGGATGGACCCCCGCCACATCCGCACTGAAGCCTTCTCGTCACGGGGGAAACCCAGCGAACCGCTGAGCGACGGGCGCCCACCCATGTGGCGGTTCTGGCAAGTGTTGCCTCCCAAAGGTCACATCGGGGTGCTGTTCGGCTCCTGGTACACAGAACCCATCGTGGGCTACGCCATGGGCGATGAGGGAAAGTCACGGCTGCAAGCGCGGCTGGAGAACATCCGAGCGCTGGAGCGTATGCTCAGCGCCGAAGGGGTGATGCTGGTCAAGCTGTGGTTCCACATGACCAAAGACGGTGTGCGCCAGCGGCTCAAGACGCTGGAGAGTGACCCCAAAACGGCGTGGCGCGTGACCCCGGCCGACTGGGAAAGGCTGAAGCACTACGACGCATACCAGGCCACCGCCGCCAAGGTGCTGCGCAAAACCAGCACCGCTGAGGCTCCATGGTTGGTGATCGACGGCAGTGACCCTTGCTACCGCGCGATCACGGCCGGGCAATACCTGTTGCAGAACCTGCAACGCGCAGCCCTGCCGCCCGAACCCGTGCCCACCCATGCTGCCCCACAGCCCCCCGCGCCGCTGGACGGGCGCAGCCTGCTGGATGGTTTTGACTACCAACGCCAACTGACGCGCAAGGACTACGACGACACACTGGAACGCCTGCAAGGTCGGCTAAATGGGCTGCTGCGCACACCCGCCATGCAAAAACGCTCGCTGGTGCTGGTGTTTGAAGGCATGGACGCGGCGGGCAAGGGCAGCACCATCCGGCGCATCACACAGGCCATGGACGCGCGGCACTACCGCGTGATTCCGGTGGCAGCGCCCAACGAAAGCGAACGCGCACAGCCCTACCTGTGGCGCTTCTGGCGCTACCTGCCGCAGCGCCAGCACACCACCATTTTTGACCGCTCGTGGTACGGCCGTGTACTGGTGGAGCGCGTGGAAGGCTTTTGCAGCGAAGCTGCGTGGACGCGGGGCTACGACGAAATCAACGCCTTTGAAGAGCAGATGACAGAGGCTGGGGCCATCGTGGTGAAGTTCTGGATGGCCATCACCCCGGACGAGCAACTGGCACGCTTCGAAGCGCGCAAAACCACGCCGCACAAGGCACATAAGATCACCGACGAAGACTGGCGCAACCGGGACAAGTGGCCGCAGTACGCCCGCGCGGTAGATGACATGATCGACCGCACCAGCACCGACATAGCGCCCTGGCACGTGGTGGCCAGCAACGACAAGCTGTGGAGCCGTATGGAGGTTCTGCGCCTGCTGTGCAAGCGGCTGGAAGCCACGCTGGCCAAAGATTGAGCGTGCCTCTGCACACGCTGGCGCGGAGTGTCAGGCGGAATACACCAGCCCAGCGGCCACGCCGCCAAACAAGTCGCCCTCGACCAGAGGCACGCCTGCAAAGGCTTGCGCCAAGGCTGCCTGAAACGGCCGCAAAGCGCTGGATCCCCCCGTGAGATAGACGGCATCGAGTTGCGCGGGTTGCAGCCCCGCAGCCTGGGTGCATTCCAACCCACACGCCACCACGCGGTGCAACAGCGGAGCCAGGTCGAATTGCAAGGCGTCTGGTGGCAACGGCACGGCCAGGTCGCGGGCCAGACAGCCCAGGTCAATCGCAGCTCCCGCGCCGCTCTGGCTGCTCGCAATCTTGGCCTGCTCCACGCTGTTGGCCATGGCATGGCCCAGCCGCTCTTGCAACACCGTCATCAGCCGCTGGTGCAAAGCCTGGTCGGTGTAGTTGGTGCGCAGGGCGTGGGCCTCGCGCATGGCCTTGGCCGAATACCGCCAGTGGATGAGGTGCCAGGTGGCCAGATCGAAAAACACGGCGCTGGGCACTTCGCGCCCGTCGGGCCCTGTGTGTTTGAAGCCCAGCAGCGGCATGGTGTGGCTCAGGGCCAGGCGCTGGTCGAAATCGGTCCCGCCGATGTGCACACCTCGGGTGGCCAATATGTCTTCGCTGCGGTCGCTGCCGGTATGCGCAGCGGCGGCCACACGTTCGGGCCCCAGGCGCACCACGGTGAAGTCGGAGGTGCCCCCCCCAATGTCAGCGACCAGCACCACGCTTTCGCGGTTGACGCGGCGCTCGTAGTCAAACGCCGCCGCAATCGGCTCCAACTGGAAACCCACGTTGCGCAGACCGGCGGTGTGGGCGGCATCGAGCAGCATGCGCTGGGCCAGCGCGTCGCGCTCGGGGTCATCGTCCACAAAATGAACCGGGCGGCCCAGCACCACACGGGTGGGCTCGGCGCCGGTGTGCCCCACGGCACGGGCCTTCAGCTCGGCCAGGTAGGTGGCAATGATGTCCTGGAAGCTGACGGCCTGCCCGTTGACCTCGGTCTTCTCCAGCAGCAGCGGGCTGCCCAGCAGGCTTTTGAGCGAGCGCATCAGCCGCCCTTCGGTGCCGGCCAAATAGTGGGCCACGGCATCGCGGCCAAAGTGGGTCGTGTGATCTTCGGCGTTGAAGAACAAGGCCGTGGGCATGGCCGTGGCCGCACCTTCCACGGCCAGCGGCTCGGACAGCCCTTGGCCTGAACGCCAGGCCATGGCAGAGTTGGAGGTGCCGAAGTCGATGCCCAAGACATAGGCGCTGGCAGGGGTGCGGGTGCGGGGTGGAGAAACCGTCATGGCGGCGCATGGTAACGGCGGGCCTGCAAGCCACACCACGCCAAGGCCTGGGTCCCCGCAGCACTTGGCTGCGGGGACCTCAGATCTGCATCAGTTGGGTTTGAGCCAACCCACAGTGGCCAGGCCCAGCAGCGTCATGGCCAACGACCCCACCACGTGCGCAGAGATGGCCAGGCCCGCCCACATCATGCGGCCCTGCTGAATGAGCGTGGTCACCTCGGCTGAAAACGTGGAGAACGTGGTGAGTCCGCCCAGAAACCCGGTGATGACCAACAGCCGCCACTCGGGCGCCCATCCCGGATGGCTGCCGAACACGGCCAGCGCCACACCCATCAGGTAGCCCCCACCCAAGTTGGCCACCAGCGTGCCCAGCGGCAGCAGCGGGAACGTGGCGTTCAGCGCCAGCGCCAGCACCCAGCGCAACACGGCCCCGACAGAAGCGCCCACACAGATGGCCAACAGGGATGCAATCACGGCGACACGCCTCCAGTCCAACAACGGGGCCATTGTGCCGGAGAGCTTCATCACGGGCGTTTGCAGTCAGCCCATGAAAAGAATCAGGGTTTACCCTATGCGGCACTGCAGCAATTTAACAATCAAAGGGAACACACCATGTCTACCACCGCCTACAACCCCAGCACACAGCCCGGCATCAGCGATGCGCTGAAAGAACTCTTCACGGCAGCACGCCACTTGCTGGCTGCCGTGGCGCGCAGCTTCAGCCACCGTGCCACCACGACCAGCGTCCTAGGCTCACGGACGGCAGAGGCCGCCGAGGCCCGCCGCATGGCTGACCGCTGCGCGCGCTTCGACCCCCGCATGGCAGCCGACATCTACTGCGCGGCCGACCGGCACGAAATGGGCGGGTAACATATCCGCACCATGAAAAAAACCACCGCATTCCTTTGCAGCCTGGCACTGGCCTTGGCCCTGCCCCTGAACGCTTTTGCCATTGGTGCCATCGCCGTCGATGACGAAGAAGGCCAGGACGAACCCGGCTACGGCTATGTCACCGGCGCCGACAGCGAAGCCGAAGCCAAAGCCGGTGCGCTGAAGGAATGCCGCAAGAGCGGCAACAAAAACTGCAAAGTTGCCGTGTGGTTCAAACAATGCGGTGCTTACGCTGCATCCAAAACCTATTCAGGCATTGGTTACGGCAACACCAAACGCATTGCCGAAGCCAAGGCCTTGGACGAATGCGGCAACAAGGCCTGCAAGATCATCGTTTCCGACTGCGA
>JAIFMP010000089.1 GCA_020048405.1 Hydrogenophaga sp. | reverse complement strand
GAAGATGACGATGCTGTAGATGCCCGCAAACACAATGCCTGTGTACTGCAGGTTGGCCACCAGCAGGGTGGCGCCGCTGGCATAGGCCCGTGTCATGCACAACTGGCCCAGCACCGCCAGCAGGCCAATGGGCAGCATCCACAGCGCCTGCGGCCATACCCAGGCGCTGGTGCCACTGATGGCAAGCCCCACGGCACCCACCAGGGTGGCCCCGGCGGAAAAGTAGAAAACGGTGCGGCTTTCAGGCTCCCCGGCCTTCGACAGCGCCGACACCTGCAAATAGGCCAGCGCCGAAAACACGCCCGACAACATGCCCACCAGTCCGCCCAGCAACTGGTCGCTGGCAACCGTGGGCCGCAGCATCAGGGCCACGCCGCCAAACCCGGCCAGCACCGACAGCACCAGCGGGCCCTGGCCCTTCAATGCCTCACCCTGGCGCTGCATCAGCAGGGCGCCGCCCACCAGAAAGGCGGCAATCCACACGCTGCTCATGTAGTTCAGCGTCATGGCCGTGGCCAGGGGCAGGGCGGCGATGGAATAGAACCAGGTGGTCAGCGCCGTGGTGCCCACCACGCTGCGCCACAGGTGCATCGCTGGCACAGGGGTGGCCAGCGACACGCGGCGCAACCGCATGACGCCAGCCATGAACAGCAGCCCAATCAGCCCGCGGTAGAACACCACCGACGCGAACTTGATGCACACCCCCATGGTGGCAAACAGCAGCGAGGCCAGCAGCATCCACAGGGCTTGCATTGATGGTCTTTTTGGCCTCCAGCGCTTGATGGTCAAGCACTTTCAGCTATATCAAATGGGGCTTCCCATGCGCTGGCGGTACCACTCGTGGAAGTGCTGCATGCCGTCTTCCATCGGGCTTTGGTAGGGCCCCACCTCGTTGTCGCCACGGGCCAGCAGGGCTTTGCGTCCCGCGTCCATGCGTTCACCGATTTCGTCGTCTTCGATGCAGGTTTCCATGTAGGCGGCGCGTTGCGCATCCACGAATCCGCGCTCGAAGGCGGCGATGTCTTCGGGGTAATAGAACTCCACCATGTTCAGCGTTTCATGGGCGCTGACGGGGTAGAGCGTGGACACGGTCAGCACATGGGGGTACCACTCCACCATGATGTGGGGGTAGTAGGTGAGCCAGATGGCGCCGTGATCCGGGGCTTTGCCTTCGCGGTAGGCCATCAGCTGCTCGTGCCAGTGCTGGTAAACCGGGCTGCCGGCCTTGCCCAACAGGTTTTGCGCTCCCACGGTCTGCACCGAGTACTCGGGCTTGAATTCCCAGGTCTGCCCAGCCCGGGGTGGAAGGGGCCCACGTGGTAGTCCTCCAGGTACACCTCAATGAAGGTTTTCCAGTTGTAGTGGCAGGTGTGCAGCTCGACATGGTCCAACACCATGCCCTCGAAGTTGAGCGCGGCACGGGGGCCCATGTGAGCCAGGTCGGCCTCGATGTCTCGGCCGTTGTCTTCAAACAGCATGCCGTTCCACTCGCGCAATGGGTATTTCTTTAGGTTCAGACAGGGGTCTTGGGCAAAGTGCGGGGCGCCAATCAGCTCCCCCAGCTTGCCCATGCCTGAGCCGCCGCTGTAAGTCCACCGGTGCAGGGGGCACACGATGTTGCCTGCGGCACTGCCCGCTTGGGTGTGGCCCAGGTTGCCCCGACCCTTGAGCATCACTGCCTGCCGGTGGCGGCAGACGTTGGACACCAGTTCCACCCCGGTGGCCGTGCGCACCAGGGCACGGCCTTCGCCCTCCTGAGGCAGGGCGTAGTAATCGCCGACATTGGGAATGGCGTTGGTGTGCCCCACATAGCGGGGCCCCTGCTGAAAGATGCTCGCCAATCTGGAAACTGGAAGTTGGCTTGTGGCCTGCTGCAGTTGAAGACTCAAATCAGACATGAAGGTCCTGACCTAAAGACTCCCCCTATGAAGGGGCAGGGTAAGCGCATCACGAAAATCGCTGGCGACTGTCGGTTTGGCGCGGGAAGGTGACGTGTTGGCCTTGGTGTAACCCCGTGAGGTTTAAAAAGGGGGGCGTAGTGTACCCGGCACGGGGAAAAGGGCGGCCCGGTAAAATCAACTGTCACATTCCGCACAGCCCATGTCCAAAACCCGAACACCTGACCCGTCCGCTGCTCCGCTGCCTTTGCCTGCCACCTACGAACTGGCCATACAGGAGCTGGAGCAACTTGTCAGCCGGCTGGACACCGGTCAGCTCCCGCTTGACCAGTTGCTGGCGCAGTATCAGCGTGGTGCCCAACTGCTAGCCCATTGCAGGGAGCGCCTGCAGGCCGTCGAGCAGCAGATCAAGGTGCTGGAGTCCGGCGAGCTCAAGCCCTGGGCGGCCGACTGATGAACGCTGTTGCCGAATTCGATCTGGCCCCCTGGATGGCCAGACACCTTTCATCTGTTGAACAGGCCTTGTCTGACTGGGTGTGCCCCAGCGCCCCGGCCGGTCTGGGTCAGGCCATGCGCTACGCCGTGCTGGACGGTGGCAAGCGCTTGCGCCCCTTGCTTGTGCTGGCCGCCAGCGAGTCGGCCGGCCCAACGGCTGTGACTGGCGGCGCTGCGCTGCGCGCAGCACACTGGTGCACGACGACATGCCGTGCATGGACAACGACGTGCTGCGCCGCGGCAAACCCACCGTGCACGTGCAATTCGGTCAAGCCCAGGCCCTGCTGGCAGGGGATGCCTTGCAAGCCCTGGCCTTTGAGCTCCTGGTGCCCGGTGACGGCAGCGTGCCCGACGCCTTGGCCGCACACCTGTGCCGCAGCCTGGCCTTGGCTGCCGGCGGTGGAGGTATGGCCGGTGGGCAGGCCATTGACTTGGCGAGCGTGGGACTGGCACTGACCCAGCCTGAGTTGGAGCACATGCACCGCCTGAAAACCGGTGCCCTGCTGCAAGCCAGCGTCATGATGGGGGCCGCCTGCGGGCAAGTGCCCGCCACAGCCTTGCCGCACCTGGCTGACTATGGTCGTTGCCTTGGCCTGGCATTCCAGGTGGTGGACGACGTGCTCGATGTGGTGTCTGACACCGCCACACTCGGCAAAACCGCCGGCAAAGATGCCGATGCCGACAAACCCACCTTTGTCAGCCTGATGGGGCTGGACCGCGCGCAAACTTACGCCAACGAACTGCTTTCACACGCCCAGGCAGCGTTGCTGAACAGCCAGTTGCCCCATGTGGCCCCGCTTCATGCCCTGGCCGATCTGGTGGGTGGCCGACGCCACTGACCCCCCGGCACCCGCTGACCCCTATTGACCGAGCGCCAAGCACGGCTGGAACCCATGAACTCACTCCTGAACCGCATCGAACAGCCCGCCGACATGCGCAACCTCGCCCGTGGGCAGTTGCCTGCGCTGGCGTGCTTGACAGCGTCTCCCGCACCGGGGGCCACCTCAGTTCCAACCTGGGAACGGTCGAACTCACCATCGCCTTGCACTACGTGTTCAACACACCCTATGACCGCATCGTGTGGGATGTGGGGCACCAGACCTACCCGCACAAAATCCTGACCGGTCGCCGCGACCGCATGGGCAGTCTGCGTCAGTTCGGTGGCATCAGCGGCTTCCCCAAGCGCGACGAAAGCGAATACGACACCTTCGGCACGGCACACTCGTCCACCTCCATCTCGGCGGCACTGGGCATGGCCGTGGCAGCCAGGCAAAAAGGCGAGCACCGCCACAGCATCGCGGTCATTGGCGACGGTGCCATGACGGCCGGCATGGCCTTCGAGGCACTCAACAACGCCGGCGTGCAAGACGTGCCGCTGCTGGTGGTCCTGAACGACAACGACATGTCCATTTCGCCTCCGGTGGGCGCGCTCAACCGCTACCTGGCGCAGTTGATGAGCGGGCAGTTTTACGCGGCAGCCAAACAGGTGGGCAAACAGGTGCTGAAGAACGCACCGCCGTTGTTCGAGTTGGCCAAGCGGCTGGAAGAACACGCCAAGGGCATGGTGGTGCCCGCCACGCTGTTTGAAAAATTCGGCTTCAACTATGTGGGCCCCATCGACGGCCACGACCTGGACAGTCTCATTCCCACGCTGGAAAATATCAAGCACCTGAAAGGCCCTCAGTTCCTGCATGTGGTCACCAAAAAGGGCCAGGGCTACAAGCTGGCCGAGGCCGACCCCGTGGCCTACCACGGCCCGGGCAAGTTCGACCCGGCCGTGGGGCTGGTCAAAAGCACCGCACCGGCCAAACCCACTTTCACGCAGGTGTTTGGGCAGTGGTTGTGCGACATGGCCGCCCAGGACGAGCGGCTGGTGGGCATCACGCCCGCCATGCGTGAAGGCTCCGGCCTGGTCGAGTTTGAGCGCCGTTTTCCTGGCCGGTACCACGATGTGGGCATTGCCGAGCAACACGCTGTGACGTTTGCCGCAGGCATGGCCTGCGAAGGTCTGAAGCCCGTGGTGGCCATCTATTCCACCTTTTTGCAGCGCGGCTACGACCAGCTCATTCACGACGTGGCGCTGCAAAACCTGCCCGTGGTGTTTGCGCTCGACCGTGCGGGCCTGGTGGGGGCAGACGGCGCCACCCATGCCGGGGCCTATGACATTGCCTACCTGCGTTGCATTCCGAACTTGGCGGTGGCCTGCCCGGCAGATGAGGCCGAGTGCCGTGCCTTGCTGACCACCGCCTTCCAACAAAACCACCCGGTGGCTGTGCGCTACCCGCGCGGCAGTGGTACGGGCGTGCCGGTGCCCAGCCACCTGGACCCATTGCCTTACGGTGTGGGCGAGGTCCGTCGGCAGGGGCAGGGCGTGGCGTTGCTGGTGTTTGGCACCCTGCTGGCGCCGGCGCTGGTGGCCGCCGAGGCCTTGAACGCCACCGTGGCCAACATGCGCTGGGCCAAACCGCTCGATGTCAACTTGCTGCGTGAACTGGCCCGCACCCACACGGCACTGGTCACCGTCGAAGAAGGCTGCCTGCCCGGCGGCGCAGGCTCTGCTGTTCTGGAGGCATTGCAAACACTGGGCATCACAGTGCCTGTGCTGACCCTGGGCCTGCCCGATGTGTTCATCGACCACGGCGACCCCGTCGCCCTGCTGGCACAGCAAGGTCTGGATGCGCCTGGCATTCAGGCTTCGGTGCTGCGGTGGCAGGCCGGATTGAAATAATTTCACTTCCGACCACAAAGTAACTGCCCCCAAGCTTGCAACAAGCTGAAAGGGGGGTATTCACACACGTTTTCCAAGGGAAAACCCCCGGGAGCCAGGTGAGTGCGGTTCCTACAATCGCGCTCGGACTGTGAAGTCTCCGGGCGCCGTGACAGTGGTTGCCTGGATGTGATAAATCCAACCACGGAGTCAAACGCTATGGATCGTCGTTCCCTCATTAAAAACGCTGGCATTGCCGGTGTGCTGGCCGCAGGTGCTGCACCCGCAGTGCATGCACAAGCCGCTGTTCGCTGGCGCCTCGCCTCCAGCTTCCCCAAGGCGCTGGACACCATCTTCGGTGCGGCAGACGTGTTTGCCGATGCAGTCAAGCGCATGTCTGGCGGCAAGTTCGAAGTCAGCGTTCACCCCGGTGGTGAATTGGTGCCACCTTTCGGCGTGGTCGACGCCGTTCAACAAGGCACCGTGGAATGCGCGCACACAGCGCCTTACTACTTCTTCGGCAAAGACGACACCTTTGCGATGGACACAGCCATTCCGTTTGGCCTGAACAGCCGCCAGCTGACCGCATGGCAGTACGAAGGCGACGGCATGAAGCTGTTCCGTGAGTTCTACGCTGCGTACAACATCCACAACTTCCCCATGGGCAACACGGGCGCCCAAATGGGCGGCTGGTACCGCAAAGAAATCAAAACCCTGGCCGACATCAAGGGCATGAAAATGCGCATTGGTGGCTTCGCAGGCAAGGTGCTGACCCGCATGGGCGGCGTGCCCCAGAACATCCCTGGCGGCGAGATCTACCAGGCGCTGGAAAAAGGCACCATCGACGCCACCGAATGGGTGGGGCCATACGACGACGAGAAGCTCGGCTTTGGCAAAGTGGCCAAGCATTACTACTACCCAGGCTGGTGGGAAGGCGGCGCACAGCTCACGCTGTACTGCAACACCACCGCGTTCAACGCCCTGTCTGCAGAGAACAAAGCCATCGTGGAGTGCGCGTCTGCCCTGGCTCACACCACCATGCAGGCCCGTTACGACGCACGCAACCCTGCCGCGTTGAAGCGTTTGGCTGCTGCCAAGGTCAAGATCCTGCCGTTCCCCAAGGTTGTCATGGACGAGGCCTTCAAGCATTCGATGGCGCTGTACAGCGAGTTGAACGCCTACGACAGCTACTCTGCTTTCCGCAAAGACTCGAACCTGTGGTTCCGCTTCACCGAAGCCACGTTCGATCGCTACATGCAGAGCGCCAAGCTGTAAGCCCTGCGTTTGCAGCAAAAAACCCCGCACCCGCGGGGTTTTTTATTCGATTTCCTGGAGCAATTCATGTCCCCCCTTCTTTCGCTATCGCGCGCCATTGATGCCTTCAGTGCACTGATTGGCAAGCTCGCCATGTGGATGATTCTGGCCACCACGCTCATCAGCGCGGGCAATGCCATCGTCCGCAAAGTGTTCAACATCAGTTCCAACGGGTTGCTGGAAATCCAGTGGTACCTGTTTGCTGCTGTCTTTCTGCTGGGCTCCGGCTATGCATTCATGAAGAACGCGCACGTGCGCATCGACTTCATCAGCAGCAAGTTCAGTGCGCGCGGTCGCAATTGGGTGGACATTTTTGGCATCCTCGTGTTTGTGTTTCCGCTCTGCTACATGATGGTCACGCTGGGCTGGCCGGTGTTTCACAACGCTTGGGTATCGGGCGAGATGTCGTCCAATGCAGGTGGCCTGATCCGGTGGCCGGTGTACGGCCTCATCCCTCTCGGCTTTGTGGTTCTGGCTGTGCAAGCGGTGTCCGAACTGATCAAGCGAATCGCCTTTCTCACGGGCAATGGCCCTGATGTGTTGGCGCATGACGGCCCCAGCGACGAAGAAAAGCTGGCCATGGAACTGGCTGAACAAGAGGCTGCCCGTGTTGCCGCCCTTGCCGCCAACGCTGCCAAGGTGAAATGACCATGATCGAATTGATGACTTCCAACTTTGTGCCGCTGATGTTCTGCGGCCTGCTGGGCTTCTTGCTCAGTGGCTTCCCCGTCGCGTTCTCGCTGGCAGCCACGGGCCTGTTCTTTGGCCTGATGGGCATGGAACTCGGCCTGTTCCCACAAAACCTGTTCCAGGCTTTGCCACTGCGGGTGTTCGGCATCATGCAGAACGACACGCTGTTGGCCATTCCGTTCTTCACGCTCATGGGCATCATCCTGGAGCGCAGCCGAATGGCTGAAGACCTGCTGGAAACCGTTGCCCAGGTGTTTGGCCCCGTGCGCGGTGGCCTGGCTGTGGCGGTGATTCTGGTGGGCGCGTTGCTGGCTGCCACCACGGGTGTGGTGGCTGCTGCCGTCATTTCCATGGGTTTGATTTCGCTGCCCATCATGCTGCGTTATGGCTACAACCGCACCATTGCCACAGGCACCATCACCGCCTCGGGCACGCTGGCACAGGCCATTCCGCCTTCGCTGGTGCTGATCGTGTTGGCTGACCAACTGGGTCGCTCCGTGGGTGACATGTATGCCGGTGGCCTGATTCCCGGTCTGATGCTGGTGGGTTTGTACCTGCTCTTCATTGCCGGTGTGGCCATCGTCAAGCCCGACTGGGTGCCAGCGTTGCCGCAGGAAGCGCGCATCTACACCGAAACCAGTGGCTCCAGTGGTCACCGCTCGCTGGGTATGCTCCTGGCCATCTGTGGTGTTGCAGGTTACGCTTGGTCGCAAGTCCACGAAAGCATCATCAACCCCTGGATCGGCCGTGAAATGCCCCCAGGCGGCGATGAGGTGGTCATCCTCTCCATCACCGTGGCATCATTCCTGGCGCTGGCCCTTGCCATCATCAACCGGGTGATGAAGATCGGTTTGCTGTCGCGCCTTGCAGAGCAAGTCACGTTCGTGCTGATCCCGCCGCTGGTGCTGATTTTCCTGGTGCTGGGTACCATTTTCCTGGGTGTGGCAACCCCCACCGAGGGCGGTGCCATGGGCGCATTGGGTGCCTTGATCATGGCCGCTTCACGCAAGCGCCTGGACTTCAAGCTGCTGCTGCAGGCCATGGAAAACACCACCAAGCTGGCCGTGTTTGTGCTGTTCATCCTGATCGGCTCGACGGTGTTCAGCTTCACGTTCAACGCGGCTGACGGTCACATTTGGGTGGAGCACCTGTTTGACAAAGTGCCGGGTGGCCAGATGGGCTTCCTGCTGGTGGTCAACGCCCTGGTGTTTGTGCTGGGCATGTTCATCGATTTCTTTGAAATCGCGTTCATCGTGGTGCCCCTGCTGGCCCCCGTGGCTGAAAAACTGGGCATTGACCTGATCTGGTTCGGCATCATTTTGGCGATGAACCTGCAAACCTCGTTCCTGACCCCGCCGTTCGGTTTTGCGTTGTTCTACCTGCGCAGCGTGGCCGCCCGCAGCGACTACACCGACGTGGTGACCAAGGCCCGCATTCCTGCGGTGACCACGGCGCAAATCTACAAAGGCTCCATTGCCTTCATCATCTTGCAGCTGATCATGGTGGCCGTGGTGGTGTTCTTTCCCACGATCGTCACGGGCAGCATTGAAAAAGCCGCTGTGGTGGATGAGGCCGCCGTCAATGAAATGCTGAACAGCGCCGACACCGGTGCGGGTGAGACGGATGCTGAAGGCGATGCCGCCGCCGATGCCGATGCTTTGGGCCAGAAGCCTGATGCCGAGGAAGAGGTCGACCCGCTGAAGGCGCTGGAAGAAGCGACCAAGAAAGAGTGATCGGCGCGCCTGTGCGCCGCACCTCAGAGAGCCCCTGCGCCGAAGGCCCGGGGGCTTTTTTTATGGGCACAATTCGCCGCCATGAACATCGAACTCAAAATCCTGGACGGCCGCATTCGCGACGCGATGCCTGCCTACGCCACCCCCGGCAGCGCCGGACTGGACCTGCGGGCCTGCTTGGCCGAGCCGCTGACGCTGGCGCCCAATGCGTGGCAACTGGTGCCCACCGGCATGGCCATGTACCTGAAAGACCCTGGCTACGCGGCCATGATCCTGCCGCGCTCCGGGCTGGGCCACAAACACGGCATCGTGCTGGGGAACTTGGTGGGGCTGATTGACAGCGACTACCAGGGGCAGTTGATGGTCAGCGCCTGGAACCGCAGCGAGGTGCCGTACACACTGCAACCCATGGAGCGTCTGGCCCAACTGGTGATCGTGCCGGTGGTGCAGGCCAGCTTCACCCTGGTGGATGACTTTGCGCCCACGCAGCGTGGTGCTGGCGGTTACGGTTCAACCGGCGTAGCGTGATTGAAAGTGTAGTGAACTGTTCAATACCATCAAGCGGTAGGGCCTTATTCAATGCAATAACTGCCTTGGGCCGTGATCGTGACCATGGTCATGGCTGTGGTCGTGATCGTGGCCTGAAGCGGGCGTGTCGGTGGGCAGGTGCAGCTTGAAAAAGCCGGTGCCCATCGTGCCTTTGCCGATTTCGTCCAGCGTGGCCTCGCGCACGGCGTGCACCTTGAGGTCCAGGCGCAGGGCAATGCCGGCCAGTGGGTGGTTGGCGTCCATCACCACGTGTTCGGGGTAAATCTCGCTGACAAAGTACAGCAGGTCGGTGGGCGCATCGGGGTTGCCGCCGGGTGGCAGGCCCTCAAAGGCCATGCCTTCTTCCAGTTCGGCCGGGAACAGGTTGCGCGGCTCCAGAAACATCAACTGGTCATTGAAGTCGCCAAACGCGTCTTCGGGCTCCAGTTGCAACAGCACGCGGTCGCCAGCGGCTTTGCCCATCAGTGCTTCTTCCAGTTTGGCCAGCAGGTCGTCCCCACCCACCAGAAATTCCACGGGTTCGTCCAATTGGTCCAGTGTTTCGCCCAGGGTGTCTTTCAGCGTCCAGGTCAGGGCGGCGACGCATTGCTCGGTGATTTTCATCGGACAATTGTCCCATGACACGCCGAACACAAGCCCCCCAAACCCCGCCCGCCGCCTCTGCCGCCAACCCCGATGTGACTGCGCCGCTCACCCTGTTGGGTGGCCTGTCTGCCCAGCAGTTCATGAAAAAGCACTGGCAGAAAAAGCCCTTGCTGGTGCGTCAGGCAGTACCCGGTTTCAAGCCTTTGCTGACACGCCCCGAGTTGGTCGAGTTGTCCATGCGCGAAGACGTGGAGTCGCGCCTGATCGTGCAGACGCGTGAGCCTGCGGTCAAAGGCAAAAAGAAAACTGCCGGTCCTGGTTGGACACTGGGCCATGGCCCCTTCAAGAAGGCCAGCTTCCCGCCGTTGGGCCAGCCGGGCTGGACGCTGCTGGTGCAGGGGGTGGATTTGCACAACGACGCGCTGCACGAGTTGATGAACCGCTTTCGCTTCGTGCCCGACGCACGGCTGGATGACCTGATGATTTCATGGGCCAGCGAGGGCGGGGGCGTGGGCCCGCACTTTGACAGCTACGACGTGTTCCTGCTGCAGGCGGCAGGCAAGCGCCGCTGGCGCATCGGGCGCCAGAAAGACCTGAGCCTCCAAGCCGACGTGCCGCTCAAAATCCTGACCAACTTTGTGCCCGAGGAAGAGCATGTGCTCGAAGCCGGTGACATGCTGTACCTGCCCCCGCGTTGGGCGCACGACGGCATTGCCGAAGGCGAGGGTTGCATGACCTACTCGGTGGGCTTCAGGGTGCCGCAGCGCGCCAGCCTGGCAGGCGAACTGGCCCTGCGCATGACCGATGCCTTTGAAGACGCCACGCTGTACAAGGACGCCGCACAGCCTGCCACGGCCACACCGGCACTCATACCTGACACCTTGCAGGCGTTTGCCAGCGAAGCCCTGGAACGCCTGCTGTCTGACCGCGATTCGCTGGCTTGTGCGCTGGGGGAGGTGATGACCGAACCCAAGCCCAAGGTCTGGTTTGAAGAACCCGTACATGACTGGGACGGTGGCCCGCTGCGCCTAGACCGCCGCACCCGCATGATGTACGACACGCAGCACATCTTCATCAACGGTGACAGCTTCCGTGCCGGCGGGGCAGATGCCCGGCTGATGCGCCGCCTGGCCGATCAGCGGGCGTTGAGCGCCGCTGACCTGGCGCGCGCCAGTGCCGATGCCCGAGACCTGCTGGCCGAGTGGCACAGCGCAGGCTGGGTGGTGGCGCAAACCACGGCTTGAAGCTGAGAGGAGAAGCGAATTGACAGACAACGCCTCTGAGCCAGTTCCGTCTGAACCTGCGCTGCCTGCGCTCACATTGGGTCGCCATGAAGGGCGCGAGGCCTTTGCCAACCTGGTGCGGCAATCCATCGCTGTGGCCGATGTGCAGGCCTGGCGCGAATGGTGGTGGTGCGATGACGATTTTTCCGATTGGCCCTTGGGTGAACGTGCGGTGGCTGAGGCACTCGACCGATGGGCTGGGCAAGGGCGCCGGTTGCGCCTGCTGGCCCGCAACTACGAAGGCATGCGGGAACGTCACGCGCGGTTTGTGACGTGGCGGGTGCGGTGGGACCATTGCATAGAAGCCCGAGCCTGCGCGAGTGCATCTGCCGACGATTTTCCGTCGGGTATGTGGATGCCCGACATCTGCTGGAGCCGGATCGACACCGTTCGCAGTGTGGTGCTGTGCAGCAGCGAACCACGGTCTCGTGTCCAGATGCAGCAAAACCTGCAGGAGTGGTGGGCCAAGGCATCCCCGTCATTTCCGGCCAGTTCACTCGGTTTATGAGCCATGCGTCCAGCGAGCGCACCTTTTTGGAAACATTTCGCATCAAATGTGGGCGTATTCAGGGTGAGGGTTTCTGCGCTTGACAAAATTTGAAATACACTAGCCACCGATCTGCTTCGCCTGATCCCTGCGCCGTATCAACCTGCTTGGTTCGGTCGCTTCGATTGTCAAACTCCTCACCTTTTGGACACACCATGAACAAGAATCTGTTGATCGTCGGCCTGTTGGCCGCTGCTGCTGCCCTGACCGCTTGCGGCAAAAAAGAAGAAGCACCTGCTCCAGCCCCTGCTGCCGCTCCTGCTCCTGCACCTGCCGCAGCAGAGCCAGCACCTGCTGCAGCTCCAGCCGCGGCTCCTGCAGCTCCCGCTGCCGATGCAACCCCCGCCGCAGCCGCTCCTGTGGCAGCACCTGCCGCAGAGCAAAAGCCTGAAGAAAAGAAGCAGTGATCCACTGAGCGCTTTTCAGCCACAAAAAAGCCGCTTCACAGCGGCTTTTTTGTTGTCGGTACAGCCTTCCCCCGGTCGGAAGGCTGGTGGCGGGGTCACTGCAGGTCGCTGGCCAGTATCTTCAGGACGCTTTGGGCCACTGTCGAGTTGTCGGGTTGCCCTTCACTGTTTTGCATCTGCAGTGTGGTGAGCGCGGCTGTGGACTGCAGCAGCACACGGTACTTGACAGGCGCAGCATCTTTCTTCGAGGACCTGAACAGGTTGGCAAAAAAGCCAGTGTCTTTGTTCTCGGTCTCAGTGGCCACGTAGCGCACAAAGTACAAACCGCGCGCGCGGTCACGGTCTTCTACCGTGAAGCCGGTGCGGTCGAGTGCGAGGCCGACACGGCGCCAGGCGCGGTCGAAGTTTTCATCCAGTTCCACAACGGTTGCGCCATTGGCGCTGATCAGACGTGCCTTCGGGGGCGGTGCACTGGCGGCCAATTGCGCTGACGCTTGCTCGGCGCTCACGCCGAGCTTGAGCATCATGCGGCGCAAAAACTCGGCTTCCAGCTCGGGGTCGGCAGCGCGTGGCTGCCACACGGTTTGGTCTTTCGAGCTGGTGCTGTAAACCTCTTGCATGCCCCGGTGGCTGATGTACACCTCGGTTTCGTTCGCACCAACACGCTCTACCCGGGTTCGGAATTTGTCGCGCTCCCCTGTGTCGTACATCCCTTCAAACACCTTGCCAATGGTGCTCCGGATGAAGTCTTGCGGAAGTTTGGCGCGGTTTTCAGCCCAATCGGTTTCCATCAGACCCAGATTCTCCTGGTCGAGCGTCAGAACAAAACCGCTTTCCTGCCAGAAGCCGCGCAGCGGCTCCCACAGTTTGTCGGCGGGGCGTTTGATGACCAGCCAGCGCTGGCTGCCTGCGCGCTCTATGCGCACGTCGCCAACTTCATTCGTGGCCGTGACTTTGCTGGCGCTGGTGGGGGCGGCAGCCTGGTAGCCGCTGGCAGTGACCACCGAGTTGGGGCTGGCGTAACGGTTTTCTGCGCTCAGTTGCGTCAGGTCAGGAGGGACTTCAAGAGTGCTGACGCGTTTTGCGCTTTTGTAGTCCACCTTGTCTTCTTGCAGCACAGAGCAGCCTGCAAGCCCTACGGCGCAGGCCAGCAGAGCGGGAAGTGCCATGCCGCGTGAAGTGGGGCTCGATGCGGGTGCGTGAATGTTGTTCATGTGTTGACGTGGGTGGCAGGTGCGTTTCGCGTTCAGCCCAGCAGGCCGACGGTTTTCAGGGCTGCTTCGACGATGGGTGCGGTGTCATGGGGAGGCGCAGTGTGGGGCCGCACAGGCCCATGCGTGCCATGGCCCACTTCACGGGGATGGGGTTGGCCTCGACGAACAGGTGCTTGTGGATGGGCAGCAGTTGGAGCTGGATGGCCATGGCTTTGGCTGCGTCGCCTGCCACCGCTGCCATGCACATCTCGTGCATCAGGTGAGGCGCGATGTTGGCTGAAACGCTGATGTTGCCCTGGCCACCACACAGCATCAAAGCCACCGAGGTGGCGTCGTCGCCAGAGTAAATCGCAAAGCCCTCGGGGGCTTCTTTGATGAGCCACTGGGCGCGCTCGATGTTGCCGGTGGCTTCCTTGATGCCGACGATGCCGGGCACCTGGGCCAGGCGCAGCACGGTGGCGTGCGCCATGTCGGCCACGCTGCGGCCGGGCACGTTGTACAGCACCACAGGCAGGTCGCCGGTGGCTTCTGCAATGGCCTTGAAATGCTGGTACTGGCCTTCTTGCGTGGGTTTGTTGTAGTAGGGCACCACCTGCAGCTGGCAGTCTGCGCCCACGCTGCGGGCGAACTTGGCGAGTTCGATGGCTTCAGCGGTGGAATTGGCCCCGCACCCGGCCATGATGGGTACGCGCTTGTCGCCATGGGTTTTGGCCTGCTCTACCGACACGCGGATGATTTCGCAATGCTCTTCCACGTTGACCGTGGGTGATTCACCGGTGGTGCCCACCACACCGATGCAGTCGGTGCCTTCGGTGATGTGCCAGTCGATGAGCTTGCGCAGGGTGGGGTAGTCCACGCTGCCGTCTTCGTGCATGGGCGTGACCAATGCCACGATGCTGCCGGTGATGGGGTTCATAGGGGTGTGTGCCAACGCAAATCGGGTCATTCTAGCCAGCGCCATGGGGCACCGGGGGTATCAATGGGTATCGGACGGGCGAGGCACCAACGGGCGTTGCATCACGCACGGCCACGATGCGCTGTATAAACCGGTCAGGGGCGGTGCAAAACCCATCCTCGAATGCCACCACACGCAAGCCTGCGCATGCTGTCAGCAGCTCGCCGGGTTGCAGCAGGAAGTCGGGGCGGCTGGGTCTGCCCACGGTTTCATTGCCCTGCGCAAACGTTTCATGAATGTAGACACCGCCTGGTGCAAGGGCGGCCAGAAGCGTGGGCCACAGTGGTCGCCAAAGGTAGTTGGTCACCACCAGGGCATCGAAGGTCAGGCCAGGTAGTGGCCACGGCAGGTTTTCAAGGTCTGCCACCAGCAGTTGCGTGGCGGGTTCTGCATGCTCGGGCCAACAGGCTTGGGCCGTAGCGAGTGCCAGTGGGTCGCGGTCAACCCCGCTGACCTGAAAGCCCTGTCCCGCCAACCAATGGGCATGGCGACCACCGCCGCAGGCTACGTCCAATACAGTGCCCTTGGGCCGCAGCAGATGAACCCAGCGTTGCACCCAGTCGGAAGGTGGCGTCGATGTATGCATAAATATATAGCTGTCTAATCAATTCTGATAAGCCTTATAGGCATAAAAAGCATTAAATGTTAAAAACAGGCCCACAGCTGGTCGGCCAGGGTCAGGAGAAAGTCTGGCCGTTGGTACAGCGCAAAAACGCCCAGCGTGGCTGTGACCGCCGCCACGCCCAAACCCCATCTCACCCAACGGGGCAGGGGGGCATCGGGTGGTTGATTTGTGAGCGGGTGGGGCATAGGGGTCAGGCTGTCGCGGTGGTAGGGCGCCGATCAATGGCCGTTTCTTTCACCGGCAGGTTGATGAGCGCGGCAAACACCCCCAGCGCAATGGAAATCTGCCACACGACGTCATAGCTGCCAGTGCGGTCATACAACACACCACCCAGCCACACGCCCATAAAGCTGCCGATCTGGTGGCTGAAAAACACAAAACCGCCCAGCATGGAAAAGTGCTGCACGCCAAAAATCTGAGCCACCACCGCATTGGTGGGCGGCACGGTGGACAGCCACAGCACCCCCATCACGCTGGCAAACACGTACACGCTGGCTGGTGTCAGCGGGGCCAGCAGAAACACGCTTATGGCCACCGAGCGCAGCAGGTAAATGCCCGCCAGAATCTTTTTCTTGGCGAGCTTTTGCCCCAGCGCACCCGCTGCATAGGTACCGAATACGTTGAACAAGCCAATCAATGCCAGCGCGTAGCTGGCCACCTGGGGCGACAGGCCGTTGTCCTTCAGGTAGCTGGGCATGTGCACCCCAATGAACACCACCTGGAAGCCACACACAAAGTAGCCCGCCATCAGCAACTGAAAACTGGGGTATTTAAATGCCTCGCGCAGTGCCTGCGAGATGGTTTGTTCGCGCTTCACGCCGCCGGGTGTCAGCGCTGCGGGCTCGCGCAGGCCCCAAGCCAGCGGGGCCACCAGAAGCACGGCGGCTGCGAGCGCCAGCAGGGCGGTTTGCCAGCCCAGGCTGGCAATCAGCCAGCCCTCCACCGGCACCATGAGGAACTGGCCGAACGAGCCTGCGGCCGCTGCCACGCCCATGGCCCACGATCGACGCTCGGCTGGGATGTTGCGGCCAATCACGCCGTAAATGACGGCGTAGGTGGTGCCCGCCTGTGCCGCCCCGATCAACACACCGGTGGTCATCAGAAATGTGAAAGGCGTGGGCGACAACGCCATGCCTGCCAGGCCCAAGGCATACAGCACGGCACCCAGCACCAGCACCCGAAACGCGCCAAAGCGGTCGGCCACCATGCCCGCAAAAATGCCAAACACCCCCCACGACAGGTTTTGCACCGCCAGCGCCAGCGAAAACGATTCTCGGCTCCAGCCCTGGGCGTGTGTGATCGGTTGCAGCCACAGGCCAAACCCGTGGCGCACACCCATCGACAGTGTGACGATGGCTGCGCCACACAGCAGCAATTGCCACATGGGCAGGGTTTGGCGGGCGGGTGCGGTGTTCATGTGCGTGAATGTAACGAAAAGGGCCATGGCACTGCGTCGCCTGTGTTTGGGTGTCTGTTGTTTCATACAGCTTTTTATTGGCCGCCGCATACAATCCGGCGCATGGCAACGCAAGCAAACGCATCTGAGTATTCCGAACAGTCCATCCGTGTGTTGAAGGGCCTGGAGCCCGTCAAGCAACGCCCGGGCATGTATACCCGTACCGACAACCCCCTGCACGTCATCCAGGAGGTGCTGGACAACGCTGCCGACGAGGCGTTGGCCGGGTTTGGCAAAAAGATCAAAGTCACCCTGCATGACGACGGTTCGGTGGGTGTGGACGACGACGGCCGAGGCATTCCGTTCGGGCTTCACCCTGAAGAAAAAGCACCGGTCATCGAACTGGTGTTCACCCGCCTGCATGCGGGTGGAAAGTTCGATAAAGGCAAGGGCGGGGCTTACAGCTTTTCGGGCGGTTTGCACGGCGTGGGGGTGAGCGTGACCAACGCGCTGGCCACCCGCATGGAAGTCACCAGTTACCGCGAAGGCCAGGTGGCCCGCCTGGTGTTTGCCGGTGGTGACGTGGTGGAGCCCCTGACCGTTGCCCCAAAGGGTGAAGGTGACCGCAAGCAGGGCACGACCGTGCGCGTGTGGCCGGATGCGAAGTACTTTGAATCGGCCCAGTTGCCGCTCAGTGAACTCACCCACCTGCTGCGCAGCAAGGCTGTGCTGATGCCCGGTGTGAGCGTGACACTGGTGAACGACAAAACCCGAGAGACGCAGACCTGGCAATACAAAGGCGGTCTGCGCGACTACCTGCAGCAAACCCTGCATGGCGAGCCTGTCATTCCGCTGTTTGAAGGTGAGGGCACCGCCGACAGTGGGCACGACAGTTTTGCCGAGGGCGAGGGCGCAGGCTGGTGCGTGGCGTTCACCGAAGACGGCTCGCCCGTGCGCGAGAGCTACGTCAACCTCATTCCAACCCCTGCCGGTGGCACTCACGAAAGTGGTTTGCGCGACGGGCTGTTCCAGGCGGTCAAAGGCTTCATCGAGCTGCACGCACTCGCCCCCAAGGGCGTGAAGCTGTTGCCTGAAGACGTGTTTGCCCGCGCCAGCTACGTTCTGAGCGCCAAGGTGCTGGACCCGCAGTTCCAAGGCCAGATCAAAGAGCGGCTCAACTCTCGCGATGCCGTGCGCCTGGTGTCCAGCTTCGTCAAACCCACGCTGGAGTTGTGGCTCAACCAACACGTGGAATACGGCAAAAAGCTGGCCGAGCTGGCCATCAAGGCCGCCCAAACCCGCCAGAAGGCCGGCCAGAAGGTGGAAAAGCGCAAGGGCTCGGGCGTGGCCGTGTTGCCCGGCAAACTCACCGACTGTGAAAGCCGCGACATTGCGCACAACGAGGTGTTTCTGGTGGAGGGCGACTCTGCCGGGGGCAGCGCCAAAATGGGCCGCGACAAAGAAAACCAGGCCGTGTTGCCCCTGCGCGGCAAGGTGCTGAACACGTGACCGCCTGTTTGCCAACACCGAAATCCACGACATTTCGGTGGCCATCGGTGTGGACCCCCACGGCCCGAACGACCAGCCCGACCTGAGCGGCCTGCGCTACGGCAAGGTCTGCATCTTGAGCGATGCCGATGTGGACGGCTCGCACATCCAGGTGCTGCTGCTGACGCTGTTTTTCCGCCACTTCCCCAAGTTGATCGAAACAGGGCACGTGTTTGTGGCGCGCCCGCCGCTCTACCGCATCGACGCGCCTGCGCGGGGCAAAAAGCCCGCCACCAAGGCCTATGCTCTGGACGAAGGTGAGCTGAACGCCACCCTCGACAAGCTGCGCAAAGAGGGCGTGAAAGAAGGCGGCTGGACCATCAGCCGCTTCAAAGGCCTGGGCGAGATGAACGCCGAACAGCTGTGGGACACCACGCTCAACCCCGACACCCGCCGTCTGTTGCCCGTGCAACTGGGTGCCTTTGACTTTGCGGCCACCGAAGGCCACATCACCAAACTCATGGGCAAAGGCGAAGCCGCCGCCCGACGCGAGCTGATGGAGTTGCGTGGAGATTCGGTCGAGGTGGACGTTTGAGTCTGCAGCCTTCTTTGCTGGCGTTGTTGGGCCGTGGCCTGTGGCCTTGGCTGCTGGCGGCACTGCTGGCTGTGCCCTTGGCAGCCCGGGCGCAGGTGTGGGGCTACGTCGATGAGCGCGGCGTGGGGCACTTTGCGGCTGAAAAGCTCGACGAGCGTTATGAACTGTTTTACCTGGGCGAGCGCCAGGCCACCACCCGACGGCGCTCGGTGCCAGATGCACCGCCGCTGTTGCGCTTGGACCAGTCGGGCTGGGAGACGCCCGCCTTGATGGGTACGGCACCCCCCGACACAGGTGCCGTGGTGACGCATCCCAAAGTGCTCGCTTTTTTTGATGTGTCACCGGCCTACAAAGCCGTACGCCATCACATACGCGAAGCGTCTGATGCGCACGGACTGGCACCCGAGCTGCTGCAGGCCGTGATCGCGGCTGAGTCGGGCTTCGATGCCCAAGCGGTCAGCCCCCGTGGTGCATTGGGCCTGATGCAGATACTGCCCACCACCGCCCAGGAGCATGGCGTGCGCGACACGCCAGAACGCCCTGCTGCCATGCAGTTGATGGACCCGCGCACCAACATCCACACTGGTGCACGCCTGCTGGCACGCCTGCAGACCCAATTCCCCGGGCGGCTCGACCTCGTGGTGGCCGCTTACAACGCCGGTGCGGGCGCTGTCAGGCGCGCTGGCCGCCAGGTGCCCGACATTCCCGAGACCCGCCGCTACGTCCAAACCGTGATGGGGCTGTACGAATCGCTGCTGCCCCCCAAAGCGCTCCAGAAAACACGCACCGTGTTCTGAACAACCCCCATGAATGACATCCCACTGATCGACCCCGACAACGCTGCCGAACCGGAACTGCCCGGTCTGTCAGATGACGCCTTGGCTGCTGCTGCCGAGACCACCGAGTGTCTCGTTCCGCCGCCGCCTGCCGCCCCACCGCCACCCGAGCTGCAACCCGGTGACGACGACAGCCTGGCCAGCTACGCCCAGCGCGCCTATCTGGAATACGCACTCAGTGTGGTCAAGGGCCGTGCATTGCCCGACGTGTGCGACGGCCAAAAGCCCGTGCAGCGCCGCATTCTGTACAGCATGGCGCGCATGGGCCTGGGCTTTGGCGGGGCCAACGGCAACAGCGGCGCCAAGCCGGTGAAATGCGCCCGCGTGGTGGGCGACGTACTGGGTCGTTTCCACCCCCACGGCGACCAGGCTGCCTATGACGCACTGGTGCGCATGGCACAGGACTTTGCCCAGCGCTACCCGCTGATCGACGGGCAGGGCAACTTCGGCAGCCGCGACGGCGACGGTGCTGCCGCCATGCGTTACACCGAGGCGCGGCTGGCCAAAATCACCACGCTGGACGAAGGCACGGTGGACTTTGTGCCCAACTACGACGGTTCCACCGAAGAGCCCCGCCAGTTGCCTGCGCGCCTGCCGTTTGCGTTGCTCAACGGGGCCAGTGGCATCGCTGTGGGCCTGGCCACCGAAATCCCCAGCCACAACCTGCGCGAAGTGGCCGACGCCTGCGTGGCCCTCATCAAAAACCCGGCGCTCACCGCCGACGAGTTGTTGGCCATCCTGCCCGGCCCGGATTACCCCGGTGGTGGCCAGATCATCAGCAGCACCACCGACATTGCCGACGCCTACCGCACCGGCCGGGGCAGCCTGAAGGTGCGCGCCCGCTGGAAAATCGAAGACCTGGCCCGTGGCCAGTGGCAACTGGTGGCGACAGAGCTGCCCCCAGGCGTCAGCACCCAGCGCGTGCTGGAAGAACTGGAAGAGCTGACCAACCCCAAGGTCAAGGCTGGTAAAAAGGCGCTCACGCAAGAGCAAACGCAGCTCAAGGCCAGCATCCTGGCGGTGCTGGACGTGGTGCGCGACGAGTCCAGCAAAGACGCACCCGTGCGCCTGGTGTTGGAGCCCAAAAGCAGCCGCACCGAGCAGCAGGAACTCATCACCAGCCTGCTGGCCCACACCAGCCTGGAAACCACCGCGCCCATCAACCTGACGATGGTTGGCTTGGACGGGCGGCCCACACAAAAGTCGTTGCGGCAAATGCTGACGGAATGGATCGAGTTCCGCCAGGGCACCATCACCCGCCGCTCGCAGCACCGGCTGACCAAGGTGCTGGACCGCATCCACATTCTGGAAGGGCGGCAGATTGTTCTGCTGAACATCGACGAAGTGATTGCCATCATCCGCCAGAGCGATGAGCCCAAGGCGGCGTTGATCGAGCGCTTCAACCTGTCTGACCGGCAGGCCGAAGACATCCTGGAAATCCGCCTTCGCCAGTTGGCCCGGCTGGAGGCCATCAAGATCGAGCAGGAGCTGTTGGGCCTGCGGGAAGAGCAGGGCAAGCTCGAGGACATCCTGGGCAACCCAGGCAGCCTGCGTCGCCTGATGGTGCGCGAGATCGAGGCCGACGCCAAAACCTTTGCAGACGCGCGCCGCACCTTGATTCAGGCCGAGAAAAAGGCGGTGGTTGAAATCCGCGTGGTAGACGAACCGGTCACGGTGGTGGTGTCGTCCAAGGGTTGGGTGCGGGCCCGCACCGGCCATGGCCACGAGGCGGGCAGCTTTGCCTTCAAGGCCGGCGATGGGCTGTACGGCACCTTTGAGTGCCGCACGGTGGACACGCTGATCGTGTTCGGCAGCAATGGCCGCGTGTACAGCGTGCCCGTGGCCAGCCTGCCCGGTGCGCGGGGCGACGGCCAGCCCATCACCACCCTGATCGAACTGGAAGCAGGCACCCAGCCCCTGCACTACTTTGCTGGGGGCTTGCAGGCCACGCTGCTGCTGGCCAGTTCAGGCGGCTACGGTTTTTGGGCCACAGTGGACAACATGCTGTCGCGCAACAAAAGTGGCAAGGCCTTCCTCACGCTGGGTGAGGGTGAAACCGCCTGCGTGCCTTCGGTGGTGCAGAACACGGGTGTGGAACCAGCCACCCATGTGTGCTGTGCCTCCACAGGCGGGCGCATCCTCACATTTGAGTTCAGCGAGTTGCGCCAAAGCCCCAAGGGTGGGCGCGGGTTGATGCTGCTGTCATTGGAAGACAAAGACAGCCTGGCAGGTGCAGCGGCCTACACACGCAGTGTGCGCATAGAGGGCGTGGGCCGAGGCGGCAAGGAGCGCGATGAAACACTGGAAATCCGCAGCCTGAACAACGCCCGTGCCCCGCGTGGGCGCAAGGGCAAGGCAGCTGATCTGGGGTTCAAGCCCAACCAGGTGACGCGGGTGGTGTGACGCAATCCGCGCATACTGGCGGGCATGCACTTCATGGCCGACGACTTTCCTTCCTTGCGGACTTCCCGCGCGGGTTCTTCTTCCACCTCGACACTTGCGGCGGATGGGCTGATGCCGGGCTTCAGTCAGCCCTGCACGGCGCAGGAGCTGTGGGATGCCATTCACCAGCCGCAACCATCCCAGCCGGCGGTGCGCCACCTGGGGCAGGCTGTGCTGCACAGTGGCTTGGTGGACAAAGTCACCTTGCGCGCCATGTTGCTGCGCCAGCAGCAGACCCCGGCGGGTGAAGAGCGCAAGCCCCTGGGGCGCATGTTGGTGGAAGAGGGGTTGCTGAGCGAAGCACAACTCAACTCGGTACTGACGCACTGGCTGGGCACGGTGGTGGTGGACCCGCACTTGCTGCCTGCCGACGCCGCTGCGCTGTCGCTGGTGCCCCGCAAATTGGCGCAGCGCGAGGTGCTGCTGCCGCTGATGCTCCGAGACGACACGCTGGTGGTGCTGTTTGCCACACAGTGGGACAAGCGGCAGATGGACGAGCTGCGCTTCATCACACAAAAAAGCATCCTGCCCCTGATGGCCGCGCCAGGTACGCTGCAGGCCGCCCAGGACCGGGCCTATACCGGCTACACCGAACGCAGCTTCAGCATGACGCCGGCCGAGCGCGCGGCGGTCAACGGTACCGTTCGGCAGAATGCCCAAGAGTTGCTGACCGACTTGCGACAGGTGGTGGGCACACCGGATGTGCCCCGCGCCGATGTGGTCGGTGAGTCCGATTCGGTGCTGGTGCGACTGATCAACTCCATGATTGAAGAGGCTATTTCGCAGCGTGCCTCGGATATCCACATCGAAGCCGATGAAGCCCCCAGCCACGTGTGCATTCGCTTGCGCATCGACGGCGAGTTGCGCCCCTATCTGGAGCTGGAAGCGCGGTTCCGGTTTGCGTTGGTGGGGCGTCTGAAAATCATGGCCAGTCTGGACATTTCGGAGCACCGCCGCCCGCAGGACGGAAAAATTGACTTCGCCCGATTTGGAGGCTCCCCGGTGGAGTTGCGCATGGTCACCGTGCCCACCTCGCAAGGACATGAAGATGTGGTGCTGCGACTGCTGGCATCAGGCAAGCCCCTGCCGCTGGATGGCATTGGCCTGTTGCCTGCCAACCTGGACGCCCTGCGAGAAGCGGTCCACCGTCCTTACGGACTGGTGCTGATTTGTGGTCCTACCGGATCGGGCAAGACCACCACGCTTCATTCGGTGCTTAGCGACATCAACACCCGCCAGCGGAAAATCTGGACAGCGGAAGACCCCATTGAAATCACTCAGCCCGGCCTCCGGCAGGTTCAGGTGAACCCGCGCATCGGCTGGACCTTTGCCGCAGCCATGCGCACTTTTTTGCGGGCCGATCCCGACGTGATCATGATTGGCGAGATGCGTGACGAAGAAACCGCCCGCATTGCGGTCGAGGCCTCGCTGACTGGCCATCTGGTGCTGTCCACGCTGCACACCAACTCGGCACCCGAAAGCATCACCCGGTTGCTGGAAATCGGGCTGGACCCCTTCAATTTTTCGGATTCGCTGCTGGCCATCCTGGCCCAGCGGCTGGTGCGCCGCCTTTGTACGCACTGCCGCCAACCTGCCGCTGCCCAGCCAGACCAGCTGGCTCACCTGGCTGCGGTGTATCTGGGGCTGGATGCGCCTGGTCAGGACACGGGTCAGCAGGCGATGGTTGAAGCCCAGGTGGCGCAATGGAAACTGGCGCACGGCAACGGGGAGGGTGGCGTCAACCTGTACCGTCACCAGGGGTGCGAACATTGCGCGGGTTCGGGGTTCAAGGGGCGGCTGGGTGTGCACGAGCTGATGCTCAGCAAAGACGATGCGCGCGCCTTGATCCGCAAGCGGGCATCTGCGGGCGAGTTGCGCCAATCGGCGCTGGCTCACGGCATGTTGACCTTGCGCCAGGACGGCATTGAAAAGGCCCTGCAGGGCCTGACCGAGGTGAGCGAGGTGCTGGCGGCTGCCAACGCGTGAGGGAGCTCAGGCCAGTTCGGCGATCAGCTCGATTTCCACACAGGCACCCATTGGCAACTGGGCCACACCGAACGCGCTGCGGGCATGTGCGCCCACTTCAGCTCCAAACACTTCACCCAGCAACTCACTGCAGCCGTTGGTGACGAGGTGCTGCTCGGTGTAGTCGGCGGTGGAGTTGACCAGGCTCATCACTTTCACGATGCGTTTCACGCCGTTCAGGTCGGTGCCGGCCGCGGCACAGGCCGCAGCCAAGGTGCCCATCAGGTCAATGGCCACGGCGCGGGCGGCCAGCTTGGCGTGGTCGGTGCTCATGTCGCGGCCCAGTTGGCCCACCCAGGGTTTGCCGTCTTGCTTGGCGATGTGGCCACTCAGAAACACCAGCTTGCCTGATAGGCAGCGGCGGGAATGGCCACCGGGGGCAGGGTGATGTTCAGGGTTTGGAGTTGTTGCAGTGCGTTCATGGTGTTTGCCGTAAAAAATGAAAGAAAAATGCTCTTGGCGCTTGATGGTATTGACTTTTCAGCTGCGAAATCAGAATCCATTGGCAGGCCATTTGGCCATCAGCGCTTCGAAGTCGCCAGCTGACACGGGGCGTGAAAACAGGTAGCCCTGACCAAAATCGCAACCCGCCTGGGCCAGCAGGTCACGCTGTTCTTCCGTTTCAATGCCCTCCGCCACCACCTTCAGGCCCAGCTCGTGCGCCATCACGATGGTGGCTTTGCAAAGTGCCAGGTCTTTGCTGTTGGCGTGCAGCCCGCGCACAAAAGACTGGTCGATTTTCAGGTAATCCAGGTCGAACTGGTGCAGGTACGACAGCGCCGAGTAGCCGGTGCCAAAGTCGTCCAACGATATCTCGAAACCTGCGGCGTGCAGGGCGCTCAATTGCTGGCGCGTGCCGGCCGACGCGTCCATCAGCAGGCCCTCGGTGATTTCCAGCACCAGGCTGTGGCCGTCCAGTCCCAGCGTGGCCAAGTGCGCAGTCAGTGTGCCGGGTTGCAGTCCCTGGCGCTGGTACTGCAGGGGCGAGGTGTTGATACCGATTTGAAACTCAGGGTGCAAACTGCGCCGCCACTGGGCCACCTGCGCGGCAGCGGTCTCGAACACCCACTGGCCTATCTCGTGGATGCTGCCTGACTCTTCTGCAATGGGTATGAAGGTGGCGGGGCCCACCTCACCCTGTGTGGGGTGTTGCCATCGGATCAGCGCCTCGGCTTTGCGGACCATTCCCGTGCGCAGGTCAACCACGGGTTGGTAGGCCAGCCAAAACTGTTCTCCGCTCAAGGCGGAACGCAGGTCGCGGGCAATGCGTGAACGCACCAGGGTGGCCTCCTGCATGGCCGAGGTGAAGCGTTCAAACCGGTTGCGGCCCAGGCGTTTGGCGGCGTACATGGCCTGGTCGGCTTGTTTGATCAGGGTCTCGGCATCCTGAGCGTCGTCGGGGAACAGCGTGATGCCGATGCTGGCCGAGACGTAGTCCAGCTCCAGCCCCAGGTGAAACGGCTCGGCCATGCGTTGGAGCAAAGCCTCGCACAGGGTACCGGCGCGCTCAGCCACACCATTGCCGGCGATCAGCAGTGTGAATTCGTCGCCACCCATGCGGGCCACCATGTCTGACTCGCGCACACAGGCACGCAGGCGCTGTGCAGCGGTTTGCAGCAGGTGGTCACCCATGTCATGGCCGTGGGTGTCATTGATTTCTTTGAACCGATCGAGGTCGAGGAACATCATTGCCAGCTCTTCTCCACGAGCCCCAGCCAAGGCCAGGCGGTCTTCCAGGTGGTCGCGGAACATGCGGCGGTTCGGCAGGCCGGTGAGCGAGTCGTAGTTGGCTTGGTTCCAGATCAGGTGTTCGTGCTGCTTGCGCATGCTGATATCGCGCGAGATCAGTATGAAACGCGCCTGCCCGTTGGCCAGGCCCTTTTTGCGCGCCACCGACAGCTCAAACCAGGTTTTGCCCTGTGGCAGATCCAGCGCCACCTGCCTCCCGTAGGAGTGGCCCTGTGCCCTGGCTTCTGCCAGTGCAGCCATCACCTCTTGCGCGGCGGCAGTCGGCATGACCTCTGACACCTTTCGCCCCAGCAGTTGTTTGGGGGGCACCGCCAGCAGGTTTTGCTGACCTGCGCGGTAGTCGAGGTAATGGCCCTCTTCATCGAGTTCAAACAGCAGGTCGGGAATGGCTTCCAGCGTGGCGGCCAGGTCGCTGTGGGCAAGGTTGAGTGCGTCTTGCTGCGCTCGCAGCGATTCCTCGGCGCGCTTGAAGTGAGTCACATCCTGAAAGCTCCACACGCGCCCCACCGGTTGCCCGTCCAGCAATTGGGGCAGCGAATGGCGCACCATCACCCGGCCGTCCTTCAGCTCAATCTGGTCGCGGGTTTCCTGCAGCGGGTTTTGGTCAGCCTCGTGCGTGCTGCGCAGGAAATGGTCGGGGTCTGCCATGTGACCCGCCACGGCATCGCGCATGGTGTTCGGCGTATGGGCCGCCATCTGTGCTTCGTTCAGGCCCACAGCGTGCAGAAACTGGCGGTTGTAGTGTTTCACTTGCCCATCGGTACCCACCACCAAAACCGCATCGGCGGTGGACTCCAGCGTGGCCTTGATGAGGGAGAGTGACTGCGCCAAGTCCCCGTTGGCCTGCTGAAGCTTCGCATTGGCCTGTGCCACTTGCGTGCGCGCCATCGACAAGCGCGACACGTACACCCATAGCAGCCCGGCCGTAAAAAACACGAGCACCAGAAGCCCACCGGTCACTGCCAACACCACTTGGCGCTCCTGCCGGGCATCTGCCAACACGGCGCTGCGGGGCATGCCTGCTGAAATGAGCAGCCCGGCGTACAGGGTGGGCCTCACGGCCAAAACGGATGCTTCGCTGCTGAGTCGCCCCGACTCTGCGTGGGCCTGGCCGTTGGCCGCAGCCGGGTTCAGGGGCGGCGCCAACATCTGGCCAATGAGGGCGTCCAGCGCGGGGTGGCTGGCCAGCAACTGGCCGTTGTCTCGCTCCAGCGTCACCCACATCTGACCCAGCGGGTCACCGGGGTCCATCAGACTGGCCACCAGCGGCAAGTGGACCTCTGCCACAGCCACCGCCTTGTGCTGGTTGGCCAGCAGCACCGAGCGCGCAAAAAACAGCGAACGGTCTGGCCCCGCGCTATTGGACTGCGGCCCGCTCACTTCCAGCGATGGGTAGGGCTGCGCCAGCAGACGCTCCAGGAAACCTACTGGCAACTGCAAACCGAGGCGGGCGGTGGCGGGTTTGGCGCTGAACAGCACTTGCCCGTTTTCGTCCACCACGGCCACGTCGCGCAGCATCAGGTTTTGGTTCAGCGCGGCTTTGAGCAGGCGCTGCACTGCCAGGACTGGTGCAGTGCTGCGCTGGTCGTCTGGGTTGCCCGGGAGTTCGCGCACCCAGTCAGTGGTCTCGGCCAGCAGCATGTCCACGCCCACCAAGGTGCGGTTGATCGTGCTTTCTGCGGCGCTCACGACGCGCTCCACCTGGTCGCGCCCCGATTGCAGGGCCAACTGTTCGCTGCGGCGGATCTGGCTCAGCGCAGCCCATATCAGCAACACGGCAAACACGCCCACCATCACGCCAAAGATGGCGACCATGCGGCGCAAGGGGACCGGTGCGGGGATGGCGGTCACGTGTTCAGGGCTTGCGTGGCAAAGGTGTGGCGCGCAGGCCGGTGGCCGGGGCCATCAGCCGGTTCCAGACGGGAGCACAGGTGTCGCCACAGCGCTGCAGCCATGCGGGCAGCACGCTGGTGCGGAACGCTTCACGGAGTTTTTGCTCGTCAGCGGTGCTGGTGGCGACTTCGGTCATTTGCCCAGGTTTTCCTGTCAGGCAACCAGCTTGGCCGGTGTTGCAGGCCACGCCCGCCCGCATTTGTTGTTCGGCGTCCTCCCAAACAGCGGCTTCCAGGCTGCGCAGTGCGGTGCGGAGTGTGTCGCGCGCCGAGGCGGGCAGGGCGTTCCATGCGGCCTTGTTGGCTCCAAAAACCGAAATCCCCCACGTGGTGGCACTGGTGTGCAGGTGGCTGGTCAGGGTGTGCAGACCGATGGTGTTGCCCGTCATACCGCCGGTGATGGCGCAATCGACGTTGCCATTGCGCACATTGGCCATCAGCTCGGAGAACTCCACCTGCAGCGGGATCACGCCGAAGGGGCGCAGCAGGTCGGCCTGCGTGGGGTTGCTGATGCGTACCCGTCGGCCAGACAGGTCAGACAGCCCCTTGAACGGTTTGGTGCAAAAAGTGATTTGCGGCGGGTAGGTGTAGATGGCCAGCACCTCGATGCCATGGCGTTCACGCATGGTCTGTTCCAGGTGGGGCCGGAATGCAGCCATGGAGCGACGCAGGCTTGCCATGTCCGGGTTGAGCCCAGCCAGGTCGAGCGCAGCGAGTTCCGGGTCGGTGGTGAGCACACCCGACAGCAGCACCGTGCCAAACGGCACCACCCCGAGCTGTATCAGCCGCAGCGCTTCATGGGTACGCAGTCCGGCCTTGTTGAACGGCACGATGTCGGCACGCAATTGACCCTGGGTCAGGCGCGGCAGCTCCTGCGTCCAAAAAGGCTCTTCAAACTGGGTGTACTGCGTCAGACCGGCCAGACCACCCACGATGCGCAACTGCAGTGGCTTGGAGGTGCCGGCCTCAGTCGCTGCGGCGGCTGGCTGAATGGCCCCGGCCAGTACCGTACAAGCCAGCACAAACCCCGCAGCCCAGCGGCAGGCCGCATGCAGTGTGCGGCATGGTGTGGCCGCTGGGGCCGGCGGGAAGCAGTGCATCTGGGGCATGGGCCGCATCTTATCGTTCGGTTGGTGCGGGTCATGGGCCTCAGGCAGTAAGGGTGCCATCAGTAAAATCGGCGTCAATCGGAGGCTGATCCTCCGGCTGTCCGGTTTTTCATCCTCAACATCATTCAAGCCATGTCATTGAACAACGTCACCCCCGGCTCCAAGGCACCAGAAGCTTTCAACGTCATCATCGAAATCTCTGCCAACTCCGACCCTGTGAAGTACGAGGTGGACAAAGAGTCTGGCGCGTTGTTTGTGGACCGTTTCATGGGCACGGCCATGCACTACCCCTGCAACTACGGCTACATCCCGCAGACCATCAGTGGCGACGGTGACCCTGTGGACGTGCTGGTGCTGACCCCGTTCCCATTGCCTCCTGGTGTGGTGGTGCCTTGCCGCGCCATCGGCATGTTCAAAATGACCGACGAAGGTGGTGAAGACGCCAAGCTCCTGGCCGTGCCCACCCAAAAAATCCTGCCGTTCTACGACCACATCAACTGGTGCTGAAGAACATCGCCCACTTCTTTGAACACTACAAAGACCTGGAGCCCGGCAAGTGGGTCAAGGTCAATGGCTGGGTCGGCATTCCCGAAGCCCACAAAGAAATCACCGATGGCATGGCTGCTTACGCTGCATCGCAAAAATGATGCTTTTTTAGCGTCCAGAGCTCTCCTCTAAAGGAAAGTTTGCTCCGATTTAAAGCGCCTGGGAGGGTTCTCCACGGCGCTTTTTTTTCGTACGAGCGGCCGTGAAAGAGTCTTTGTACATGGCCTTGAACGTCTGGGGACAAGGCCAAAAACGTACACTTCGAGGGATGAACGCCCCCGTCGATGTCTCCCTTTTCCCCCGCGCCGCCAAGCCGCTGAACAGCTACCGCAAGTACTGGGCTGCCCGCTTTGGCACCGCACCGTTTCTGCCCATGAGCCGGGCCGAAATGGACAAACTGGGTTGGGACAGCTGCGACATCGTGCTGGTAACGGGCGATGCCTATGTGGACCACCCCAGCTTTGGCATGGCCGTGATTGGCCGCATGCTGGAAAATCAGGGGTTCAGGGTGGGCATCATTGCCCAGCCCGACTGGCAAAGCGCTGACCCAAGCCCAACCTGTTCTGGGGCGTGACCGCCGGGAACATGGACAGCATGATCAACCGCTACACGGCGGACCGCAAAATCCGCAGCGACGACGCCTACACCCCCGGCGATGTGGGTGGCAAGCGTCCCGACCGTGCGGCCATTGTGTACAGCCAGCGCTGCCGTGAGGCTTTCCCCGAGGTGCCCATCATTCTGGGCGGCATTGAAGGCAGCCTTCGCCGCATTGCCCACTACGACTACTGGAGCGACAAAGTGCGCCGCAGCATCGTGGTCGACGCCAAATGCGACCTGCTGCTGTACGGCAACGCCGAGCGCGCGATTGTGGAAATTGCCCACCGCCTGGCCGCTCGCGAGCCGGTGACGCAGATCACCGATGTGCGGGGCACCGCGTTTTTCCGCCGTGAAACCCCCACGGGCGATGACCGTTGGTTTGAGATCGACTCCACCAGCGTGGACTCGCCCGGCCGCGTGGAGGCCCATGTCAACCCCTACCTGACCACGGCCGACCTGGCCAAGGAAAACGACACCACCTGTGTCAAACCCGGTATGGGTGGCAGTGCTGATAGTGAAGCTGAGAAACCAATACAGGAAAGCGCTGGAGGCCAAAAAAGCTTGAAGAATGAAGGCCCGGCGTTGCAAGGCAATGTCAAGCCGCTGGCCTTCATGCAAAACCCGGCCCTGCCCACTCGGGTGGCGGGCACGGGCAAAGGCGGGCACGGCGCGCTGTGGGTGCCGCCACGCGACCGCTCGGTCATCCGCCTGCCCAGCTACGAGCAGGTGAAGAGCGACCCTGTGCTCTACGCCCACGCCAACCGCGTGCTGCACCTGGAAACCAACCCCGGCAACGCCCGTGCCCTGGTGCAGGCCCACGGCGAGGGCACCACGGCGCGCGACGTGTGGATCACCCCGCCCCCCATCCCACTCACCACGGCCGAGATGGATCTGGTGTTTGGGCTGCCTTACGCCCGCAGCCCACACCCTGCTTATGCCGACGAGAACGGCAGCCACGACGGCGCCACCAAAATCCCGGCCTGGGAAATGATTCGGTTCAGTGTGAACATCATGCGTGGGTGTTTTGGGGGCTGCACGTTTTGCAGCATCACCGAACACGAGGGCCGCATCATCCAGAGCCGTTCGGAAGACTCTGTCATTCAAGAGGTGGAAGACATCCGTGACAAGGTGAAGGGCTTCACCGGCGTCATTTCAGACCTGGGTGGCCCCACGGCCAACATGTACCGCATCGGTTGCAAAAGCCCGGAGATTGAAGTCGCCTGCCGCAAACCCAGCTGCGTGTACCCGGGTATCTGCTCCAACCTCAACACCGACCACTCCGCCCTCATCAAGATGTACCGGCGGGCGAGGGGGTTGAAGGGCATCAAGAAGATATTGATCGGCTCCGGCCTGCGCTACGACCTGGCGGTGCAAAGCCCTGAGTACGTGAAAGAACTGGTGACGCACCACGTGGGTGGCTACCTGAAGATTGCGCCTGAGCACACCGAAGGCGGGCCGCTGTCCAAAATGATGAAGCCCGGCATTGGCAGCTACGACAAGTTCAAACAGATGTTTGAAAAGTTCAGCGAAGAAGCGGGCAAAAAGCAGTTTCTCATTCCGTACTTCATCGCAGCCCACCCCGGCACACGCGACGAAGACATGATGAACCTGGCCCTGTGGCTGAAAAAAAACGGTTTCCGTGCCGACCAGGTGCAAACCTTCTACCCCAGCCCCATGGCCACGGCCACGGCCATGTACCACTCGGGGCGCAACCCATTGCGCAAGGTGCGCCGCCAGGCCGAGAGCGACGACGAAACGGTGGACATCGTGCGTGGCGACAAACGCCGCCGACTTCACAAGGCGTTTTTGCGCTACCACGACCCCAACAACTGGCCGCTGCTGCGCGAGGCGCTGAAAACCATGGGCCGCGCCGACCTGATTGGCAACGGCAAACACCACCTCATTCCCACCTTCCAGCCGCTGACCGATGGCGGCTACCAAAGTGCGCGCAAGAAAAACAGCACTCCCGGCACGGGCACTGCCTCATCGGCGGCCAAGCCGTCACCCGGCAAGGGGGTGGTGGTGGGTTTGAAGGGCAAGCAACCCGTGAAGGGTCAGGTGCTGACGCAGCACACCGGCCTGCCCCCTCGCAGCCCGAACCTGAAGCCCGTCAAGCCCAATGGCGGGCGCACCACCCGCAAAACCCATTGAGCCTGTGTGGATGGCATGAAAAAAGGGGCGCGAGGCCCCTTTTTTGCTGCTCAGCGCCCAGCGACGTGTCAGAGATGGGTCACAGGAATGTAGAAAGCCACGCCACGATGGCGATGGCCACGGCCACACCTGTGGCAATGATGAAGTTGAATTGACGACCGCGCTGTATTTCAGCTTCTTCAGAAAGTTTGTCGGCCATACGCTGCTTCACGTATTCTGGGTTTGGCTGGAGTGGGTTGCGGCAGTAGGGGCACACGGTGGCTTCGGGCATCACATATTCAGTGCATTTGGGGCACTTCACGTGGGTCATGTCCATGTCGTGTGTGATGGTGTCCAAGGCCTCTGACAGGGCCAGGTCTTTGCTCATCATCAGCAGTACAAAACCCAGCAGTGGTGACAGCAAAGTGCCAATCAGCAACCACGACATGAAGCCCCGGCCCCGTTGTTTGGCCAGCATGCCCAGCGCGGCGGCAAAGGCCAGCCAAATCAGCAAAAAAGTCATTCGGGTTCCCTCGTTTGTTTGGTGCGGCAGGATACCGTCTGCCAGACATCTTGGACGCACATTGTGGTGTGTTCTACGCCAAGAGTGTGCACTTTTTCACGCCATGGTCAGCAGCGGGATGTCGTGTGCAACGGCCAGTGCATCCAGTGCCTGCCGCGTGTGGCATGCCATCCAAGCGGCCAACTGTCTGTGTGTGTCAGGCGATTGCATCTGTTGGGCTGCGTCTGCTGTCAGGCCTGCCACATGGCACAGTGCTTTGGCAAAGTGTGGCTCCAGAGCTGCCACCGCCACCCGACCATCTGCGCAGGCGTATACCTTGTAGCCCGCGTGTGCCCCGCCCACATCGCCGTTGGGCAGCGTCAGGCCCCATTGGCGCGGCAATGCCAGCCACGCTGCTGCATCGCTCAAGGCGACCTCCAGTGCAGTGCCATGACCTTGGACGTGCCGGGCCAGTACCGCTTGCAACACGGCCTCGCTGGCGGCCAGGGCCCCGGCCATGTCGGCGTACAGGGTGGGCGGCAAGCGGAGGTCAGGTACCAGTGCGGCCTCGGCCATGTAGGTCAGGTCGTGACCGGCTTCTTCTGCCCGCGCCGCAGGGGCACCCACGATGGTTACCACCGACAGCATTGGGTGTGCGGCAGACAAAGTTCTCCAGCTCAGCCCCAGCTTGTTCAGTGCCGAGGGCCGGAAAGATGTCAGCAACACATCGGTTTGGGCCAGCAGAGAGTGGACCGTTTGCTGTCCGTCGGGCTGCTTCAGGTCCGCAGTTTGCACGGCCAGACCCTCGTGCATGGCTGCGTAGGCGGGCGGGCTGTACCGTGCCATGGGGTCACCGCTGGGGGGCTCCAGTTTGGTGCAGTGGGCGCCCAGCCGGGCCAGCCGCATCAGGGCGGCTGGCCCAGGCAGGTTGAGTGCAAGGCTCAGCACCCGGACACCGTTCAGGGGACGGTGCGCGGCCAATGGAGGGGCTGTAGCAGGGTTTGTCATGGAAATTTCACACAAAAGTCGTTCGCCTGACACAGGTGTTTTTAAAGATAGGCGACACACAAAACAGAACGAAAGTTTCGCATGAAAGAACTGCCTACCCCCACCATGGACCTGTCGCCCATTGCCTTGCCCCGTGGTTTGCTGCGATCTATTGCGCCCATTGCTCCCATCGGTCAGGTCGCACCCGTGCCAAGCGCCCTGTCAGTGGCCCCGGCGGCAGGGGGCCTGTCGGTCACCTGGGCGCGCCACCAGGACGAAGTGCGGGAGGCACAGCGCCTGCGCCACACCGTGTTTGCCGGTGAAATGGGTGCTCGCCTGCCGCGCACCCTGGAGGGACATGACATCGATTTGTTTGACGACTACTGTGAACACCTGCTTGTGCGCGACGTGGCCTCAGGCATGGTGGTGGGCACCTACCGTGTCTTGACACCCGCCCAAGCCAAGCGGGTGGGGAGTTTTTACAGCGACACCGAATTTGACCTCACCCGACTGCGGTTTTTGCGCGAAAGCATGGTGGAGCTGGGGCGCAGTTGCGTGCACGCAGAGCACCGACACGGGGGCGTGATCATGGCGCTGTGGGGGGCGCTGGCCGATTTCATGGTGCGCAACCGTCTCGACACCATGATTGGGTGCGCCAGCATTCCGATGCAGCACCCAGGCCCGCACGGCATGGTGGGTGGGGGCCACGCGGCGGCCAGCATTTGGCACAAGTTGAAAGACCTGCACATGGCATCCGTGGAGTTCCATGTTCGCCCGCGCCTGCCTCTGCCGGTCGACAGGCTGGACACCACGCTGGATGTTGAGCCCCCCGCACTCATCAAAGGCTATTTGCGCCTGGGAGCCAAAATTTTGGGCGCACCGGCCTGGGACCCCGACTTCAACGCAGCCGATCTGCCCATGATCATGCGCATCGCCGATCTGCCACCCCGCTACCGCAAGCATTTTCTGGGCGCATGACCCAGTTGGGCGCAGCACGCCCAAGTCAAAACAAGACTGGAGGCGTACATGAAGATCGCTTTGGTGACCGATGCCTGGACGCCCCAGGCAAATGGTGTGGTCAGCACACTCCAAGCACTGGTCCGTGCCCTGGCCGCTGAGGGCCATGAGGTGGATGTCGTCCACGCGTGGCGGTTTCAGCGCCAGATGACGGTGCCGGGCTCGCCGGGTGTGGGGATGGCTTTTTGGCCGCATCGGGAACTGGCGGAGTTGTTGGCCGCTTCACGCCCCGACGCCATCCACTTGGCCACCGAAGGTCCATTGGGCTGGGCTGCCCGGCGCTATTGTCTGCGGCGCAAGTTGCCGTTCACCACGGCGTTTCACACCAAGTTTCCCGACATCTTGCACGCCCGGCATCGGCTGCCACGCCGTTTGGGCTACGCGGTGCTGCGCTGGTTCCATGCGTCTTCGCAGGGGGTGCTGGTGGCCAGCCAGAGTGTGGGCCACATGCTCTGGAGGCCAAGGGCTTTCGCCGTGTGCGCGCGTGGACCCCGGGGGTTGACACGCGGCAGTTTTGCTTTGAGCCACAGGCGCGGCCATGCCCTGCCTTGGGGCCTTTGCCAAGACCCGTGCTGCTGTGTGTGGGCCGTGTGGCTACCGAAAAAAACCTGCCCGCCTTCCTGGATCTTGACCTGCCTGGCAGCAAGGTCGTGTGTGGTGTGGGCCCGCAGCTTGCCCACCTGCAGGCCAGTCATCCTGAGGTGCATTGGGTAGGGCATTTGCCCCCGCAGGACCTGGCAGCGCTGTACGCCAGCGCCGACGTGCTGGTGTTTCCCAGTCGCCTGGAAACGTTTGGCCAGGTGATGCTGGAGGCTATGTCGTGTGGCACCCCAGTGGCCGCGCACCCCGAACACGGCCCCATGGACATCCTGGCCAAAGGGCAGGGTGGCGCGGTGGCCCCCAATTTGCGTGAGGCCGTGCTGCGCGCACTTGCCATACCGCGCCACCATGCCCGGCTGCGTGCCCTCGACTTCAACTGGGTGCAATCGGCACAACAGTTTGTGCGACATCTGGTTCAAATAAAGAAGCTTGAAATACAATACAGAAAAGCGCTAGATGCGAATTTTTGTCATAAATCTGCACAGGCAGGAAAGCTGTTGTCACCGATCCGTCACAAAACTGCCAAATAACCCAGGGGGCGGGTGGCTATCATGAAAGCGTCACATTCTGGCCATAGCCCCATGATCTTGCCCTCATCTTTGCCCGAACCTGCTTCCAGCCCTGCGGCCGACACAGAGGCCAAGGTCGCTGCCAAAAAGTCCCGCCGGGTACCCGCTGGTTTGCGGCTCAGCCCCGCCAACAGCGTTGTCAAGGACAAAAAGCCTTTGCAGGCCGTCTTGCCACCGGCTGCCAGGCTCCATTTGCTGGACCGTGACCAAAGCATTCTGTCGTTCAACGAACGGGTGCTGAGCTGGGCGCGCAGGCCAGAGGTCCCTCTGCTGGAGCGGTTGCGTTACCTGTGCATCGTCTCGTCCAACCTGGACGAATTTTTCGAGGTGCGTGCCGCTGCGCACATGACGGCCCAACTCAGCAACGACAAAAAAGGTGCCTACACCGACCTGAGTTTTGCTGCCCTGTCTGAGCGTGTGCACGCGTTGGTGGCCGAGCAGTACCAGATATACAACCAGGACCTGCTGCCGACTCTTGAAAAGCGCGGCATCAAAACGCTGGCCCACGGCGAACGCAACGTGCGTCAACGCGCCTGGGTGAGGGACCACTTTGTGCGTGAGGTGCAGCCCCTGCTGGTTCCGGTGGGGCTGGACCCTGCCCACCCGTTTCCGCAGGTGGCCAACAAGTCACTCAACTTCATTGTGCGGTTGGCCGGGCGTGACGCCTTTGGCCGCGAAAATGAAATTGCCATCGTCAAGGTGCCGCGGTTTTTGCCCAGGTACTTGGCCATGCCTGCGGCGAAAGGCTCCAAGCAGCAACATTTTGTGTCGATCTCCAGCCTGATCCGCGGGCACCTGGTGGACTTGTTCCCTGGGCGGCAGGTGACAGAGTTTTCACAGTTCCGCGTCACACGCCACTCCGACCTGGCGGTGGACGAAGAAGAAGTCAAAAACCTGCGCACTGCGTTGCGCAAAGGTTTGCAGCAGCGCCACTACGGCCAGGCCGTGAGGCTGGAGGTCTCGGCGGGTTGCTCCGGATTTCTGTCGGATTTCTTGTTGCAGCAGTTTGGGTTGCCGTCGGAGGCTTTGTACCGCGTGCATGGTCCCGTCAACTTGGTGCGGCTGACCCAGCTCATCGACCTGGTGGATGCGCCGACGATGCGTTTTGAGCGGTACTTGGCGGGTTGGCCCACGCAGCTCAGTGTGGGGCAGTCGTTTTTTGACCGCCTGCAGCAGGGCGATGTGCTGGTGCACCAGCCCTACGAAACCTTTGAATCGGTGCTGGCTTTCCTGCGCGAGGCGGTGGACGACCCCAATGTGTTGGCCATCAAGCAAACCATCTACCGCACGGGGTCCCGCTCTGAGCTGATGGAGTTGCTGCGCGAAGCCGTGCGCCGTGGCAAAGAAGTGACTGCGGTGGTTGAGCTCAAGGCCCGTTTCGACGAAGAGGCAAACATCAATTACGCCGAGCGGCTTGAATCGGTGGGTGCACAGGTGGTGTACGGCGTGGTCGGGCTGAAAACGCATGCCAAGATGATGTTGGTGACCCGTCGCGAGGACAACAGGCTGGTGCGTTACGCGCATTTGTCCACAGGTAACTACAACCCCGGCACTGCCAAGCTGTACACCGATTTGAGTTACCTCACCGCCGACCCGCTGCTGACACAAGATGTGGAACAGGTGTTTTTGCACCTGGCCAGCCAGAACCGCCTGCCCAAGCTGCACAAGCTGCTGGTGGCACCTTTCCACCTGCACAAAGCCATGCTGGAGCATATGGAGCAGGCATGTCATGCGGCACAGGCGGGCAAACCGGCGCGTATTTTTCTGAAAATGAACGCGCTCACCGATGAAGCTTTGGCACGCGGGCTGGCCCACGCGTCGCAATGCGGGGTGCACGTTGATATCGTGGTGCGGGGTGCCTGCATATTGCCTGCCGGGGTGAAAGGCGTGACCGACAACATCCGCGTGCGTTCCGTCATCGGGCGTTTGCTGGAGCACTCACGGGTGTTCCACTTCCAAATCGGAGATGACGACCAACTGTGGCTGTCCAGCGCGGACTGGATGAACCGCAACATGCTGCGCCGTGTGGAACTGGCTTGGCCCGTGACAGATTCGCACCTGAAGCAGCGGGTGATTGACGAGTGTCAGACCCTCTATCTGGCAGACACCCGCGATGCCTGGAATTTGATGCCCGACGGGCACTACGCCCCCGCTGTGGCCGAACACACCGCCAAAGGCCGGGCTCTGCCCATGGCTTCGGCACAGGGCACCCTGATGGCGCGCTACGGCCGCAAAGGCTGAACACGCCGATAAAACCTGTTGCGGGGAGCAGTCAGCTTGTCAGTTGAACGCGAAGGTCAGCCGCCAGCCGACCTTTTGCCAGGCCAGCGCCTCTTCCTGTATCAGCCAGGCCGATTGTGGGTGCGCCGTCGCCCAGCCCACATCGGCCACGAGCTTGAACTGCCTGGGCTTGAACTGGAGCGTGATGGCCTGGTGTGCCGGATCCCGGCGGGCGTGGCACAACAAGACGGCGAGGCGCAGGCACATCAGTTGTTTGACCAGCAGTTCGTCGTCGAGGTAGGCCTCCAGCTTGCGCCCCAGCACCAGCAAACTCAGTCGCTGCAGCTCGACCATGGAGAAGCCAGGCGCATCCACATGCTCCAGCACGTAAGCACCGTGGTGGTGTGCGTCGTCGTGCGAGATGTGTACGCCCAGTTCGTGCAGTTTCGCGGCCCACTCCAGCTTTTTGGAATGGCGTTCTTTCTGCTCGTTGGGCTGCGCAATCTGGCGAAAGAGGTGATTTGCCACCAGGCCCACGCGTTTGGCCTGTGGTACATCCACTGAAAAGCGGTCGCACAGCCACTGCACCGTGCGTTCGCGCACGTCTGACACGTCGGAGCCCCGGTCAATCAGGTCATACAGCGCCCCGTTGCGCAGTGCTCCCTGTGCAGCCTGCATGTGGTCGATGCTGAACAGGTCGAACACTGCCCGCAGCACGCTGATGCCACCGCCGATGACCAGTTTGCGGTCGTCCTTGAGGCCTTCCAGGCGGAGGTTGTCGACGGTTTGGGCCCGGATCAGCTTCTCTTGCAGCCAGTCCAGGCTCTCGCGGCTGATGGTGTTGCCGTCGCGGCCGTTGGCCGCCAGCACATCGGCAATCGCTCCCACGGTGCCAGACGATCCGTAAGCCACGTCCCATTGGTCGCGGGGAAACATGTCCAAGGCTTCATCCAGCACCGCTTGCGCGGCAATCTCGGCGGTTCTGAACGCGGCAGGGGCAAACACGTTCCGACCAAGCCACGCTGCCCAGCCGGAACGAGTCCATGGCTTTGGCCTGAAAGCCTTGGCCCATGATGATTTCGGTCGACCGTCCGCCGATGTCCACCACCAGCCTGCGTTCATCAGACTGAGGCAACAGGCGTGACACGCCCTGGTAGATCAGCCGAGCTTCTTCCAGACCGGAAATCACTTCGATGGGAAAGCCCAGGATCAGCTGCGCCTTCTGGATGAATACGTCGCGGTTGCGGGCCTCGCGCAGGGTTTGGGTGGCAACGGCACGCACCTGCGTGCGCTGAAACCCCTTGATGCGCTCGGCAAAGCGGGCCAGGCAGTCCCAGCCACGTTGCATGGCCACGTCGGACAGGTTGCGGTCTTCGCCCAGGCCGCCGCCTTGTCGCACGCCTTCCTTCAGGTACTCCACACGTTGAATGTGACCGTGGTCGTAGCGTCCGATTTCGAGCCTGAAACTGTTGGAGCCCAGGTCGACTGCGGCGAGTAATGTTCCGTTTTGCATGGGGGTTGTGTGCCAGTTGGCCGCGAGCATAGCACCGAGTTTTTCGTGCTTTGGGCAGGCAGGGCCCGGGTGTTGGAAAGTGGTGTGGATGCAGTTTGTGTCACATGTATGTCACAAAAGCTTCCTAGAGTCGCGGCATCTTGCTCAACCAACCCGAAAGGTTTTTTCCATGAAACGTCTGTTCCTGAAATCCGTGGCTGCTTCTGTCGCCGCTCTGGCCTTCGGCACTTCGGCCATCGCAGCCGACATCACCGGTGCTGGTGCTACCTTCCCGTTCCCCGTCTACGCCAAGTGGGCTGAGGCTTACAAAGCAGCCACAGGTACAGGTCTGAACTACCAGTCCATCGGTTCTTCTGGCGGTTTGAAGCAAATCCGCGCAAAAACCGTGGCATTTGGTGCTTCCGACGCCCCTGTGGGCGGTGCAGACCTGGACAAGGATGGCATGGTGCAGTTCCCAGCCATCATCGGTGGCACGGTCCCTGTGTTCAACCTCGACGGCATCAAGCCTGGCGATCTGAAAATCACCGGCCCCGTGCTGGCTGACCTGTTCCTGGGCAACATCACCAAGTGGAACGATGCCAAACTGGCCGCGTTGAACCCTGGCGTGGCGCTGCCTGATACGGCCGTGACCGTGGTGCACCGCGCTGACGGCTCAGGTACAACGTTCAACTTCACCGACTACCTGGCTGCCATCAGCCCCGAGTGGGCCAGCAAAGTGGGCAAGGGCGCCGCTGTCAAGTGGCCTGCCGCATCGTCGGTGGGTGGCAAGGGCAACGAAGGCGTGGCCGCCAACGTGAACCGTGTGAAGGGTGCCGTGGGTTACGTTGAATACGCCTACGTCAAGAAAAACAACATGCCCTTCATGCAGCTGCAAAACGCCAACGGCAAGTATGTCAAGCCCGACGACGTGACATTTGCTGCTGCTGCTGCTGGTGCCGACTGGTTCAGCGTGCCTGGCATGGGCGTGTCGATGGTCAACGCCAAGGGCGACACCAGCTGGCCCATCAGCACAGCCTCTTTCATCCTGATGTACAAGCAACCCACCAACAAGGCTGAGTCCGCTGAAGTGTTGAAGTTCTTTGACTGGTCTTTCAAGAACGGCAAGAAGCTGGCTTCCGACCTGGACTACGTGCCATTGCCCGACAGCCTGACCGACCAGATCCGCTCCAAAGTCTGGTCCCAAATCAACAACAAGTGATTCAGCGGTAAGCTGACCTGCCTGCCAGCGCACGTCTGTTGCTCTGGCAGGTTTTTGTTTGGTGGGGGTGCCTGTGCCCCTGGTGAGGAGTTTTTATGAGTGTGGTGACCACCATGAATGTGCAGCCTGCAGAAGTACAACTGAACAACCCGAACATGGCGGCCATTGCCAGCAAACAGCGGTTTCAAGACGTGCTGTTTCACCGCATCACCCAGTCGTTCTCTCTGATCGTGCTGGCCGCACTGGTGGGCATCATCATTTCCCTGCTGATCAATGCCTGGCCCAGCTTCCACAAGTTTGGCGTGCAGTTCATCTGGCGCGTGGAGTGGGACATCGTGAACGAGGAGTTCGGTGCGGCCATTGCCATTTTCGGCACGCTGGCCAGTGCTGGCATCGCCCTCCTGATTGCTGTGCCGCTGGCATTTGGCATTGCGCTGTTTCTGACCGAGAACTGTCCTGTGGCGCTGCGTCGCCCGTTGGGTACCGCCATTGAACTGTTGGCCGCCGTACCCTCCATCATTTACGGCATGTTCGGTCTTTTCATTTTTGCTCCGCTGTTCGCCGAGTACGGGCAGCCAGCCATCCAGTCCACCCTCGGGCAAATGCCCTTGATTGGCCCCCTGTTCGGTGGGGCGACCAACGGCATCGGCATCCTGGCCGCGGGCATTGTGCTGGCTTTCATGGTATTGCCATTTGTTGCAGCAGTCATGAGGGATGTGTTTGAAATCGTGCCACCCATCCTGCGCGAATCGGCATACGGACTGGGGTGCACCACGTGGGAGGTGGTGCGCAAGGTCGTGCTGCCGTACACCCAAAAAGGGGTGGTCGGTGGCGTCATGCTCGGCCTGGGCCGTGCGTTGGGCGAAACGATGGCCGTCACGTTTGTGATCGGCAATGCCAACCGGTTGCCCACTTCGCTGTTCTCGCCTGGTACGTCCATCGCTTCGACGCTTGCCAATGAGTTTGGCGAAGCGGCGGATTTCCATGTGTCCACGCTGTTTGCGCTGGCCTTCCTGCTGTTTGTCATCACTTTCGTGGTGCTGGCTGCCGCCAAGATCATGCTGATGAGGGCTGAAAAGGCCAAAGGCGCTTGATGGGCGTGGCTTTATAGCTATCACGAAAGATACACAAAATGGAATTCAATAAATCTCTCTACAACAGCCGCCAGCGTGCCAACACCATCGGTCTGACACTGTCCATGGGAGCCATGGGGCTCGGACTGTTTGTCTTGCTTTGGATCTTGGGCGTGTTGTTTTACAACGGCTTCACTGCGCTGGACTGGAACATGTTCACCCAGTCGACACCTGCCCCCGGTTCCGAAGGCGGTGGTCTTGCCAACGCCATCGTGGGCAGCCTGATGATGCTGGCCTTTGCCGTACTGGTGTCCACTCCCATCGGTGTGTTTGCCGGTGTGTACCTGGCCGAATACGGCGATGAAAGCAAAACGGCAGAACTCACCCGGTTTGTGACCGACATCATGCTGTCTGCGCCGTCCATCGTGTTGGGTCTGTTTGTGTACGCGATCGTCGTGGCACCGATGGGCCATTTCTCCGGCGCTGATCGCCATTCCGGTGGTGGTCCGCACGACTGAGAACATGTTGCGGCTTGTGCCAGGCAGCCTGCGCGAAGCAGCGTTTGCCCTGGGGGCACCCCGTTGGAAGGTGGCTTCCATGGTCACGCTGAGGGCTGCAAAAAGCGGCGTGGTGACCGGGTTGCTGCTGGCCATCGCCCGCATCAGCGGTGAAACAGCGCCGCTGCTGTTCACGGCACTGAACAATCAGTTTTTCAGCACCAACATGTCGGCCCCTCTGTCCAACTTGCCCGTGGTGATTTTCCAGTTTGCCATGAGTCCCTACGACAACTGGGTACGCCTGGCCTGGGGCGGAGCGCTGCTGATCACCCTTGCGGTGCTGGTGCTCAACATCGTTGCGCGGGTGTTCTTCCGTGACCGGTCTGCGGGCTGATGCCCACTTAACGCTTTAATCTTTTACAGGACCATCAGCATGCCTGACACCTCGACTCAAACGCCAAACGCCATCGAAGTTCGCAACCTCAACTTCTTTAATGTCAACATGGACATTCCCGAGCGGAAAGTGACTGCGTTCATCGGCCCGTCGGGCTGCGGCAAATCAACCCTGTTGCGCACGCTCAACCGCATGTACAGCCTGTACCCCGGTCAGCGCGCCGAGGGTGAAATCAACTTTTATGGACAGAACATTCTGGACCCGAAACAGGACTTGAACCTGCTGCGTGCCCGCATCGGCATGGTGTTCCAGAAGCCCACGCCTTTTCCCATGACCATTTACGACAACATCGCGTTCGGCGTGAAGTTGTACGAGAACCTCAGCAAGAGCGACATGTACGACCGGGTCGAGTGGGCCCTCGCCAAGGCTGCGCTGTGGAACGAGGTGAAAGACAAGCTCGGCCAAAACGGCCTGAGCCTTTCGGGTGGTCAGCAGCAGCGGCTGTGCATTGCGCGCAGCGTTGCAGTGAAGCCCTCGGTGTTGTTGCTGGACGAGCCCACATCGGCGCTGGACCCAATCTCCACCGCCAAAGTGGAAGAACTGGTGCATGAGCTGAAGAACGACTACACCATTGCGATCGTCACACACAACATGCAGCAGGCTGCGCGTTGCAGCGATTTCACAGCGTACATGTACCTGGGTGAGTTGATGGAAATCGGCAATACAGAAGAAGTTTTCTTCAAGCCCAAACGCACTGAAACAGAAGACTACATCACAGGAAGGTTTGGTTGATCATGGGTGACAAACACATATCCAGTCAGTTCGACAACGAGCTGAACAGCATTTCCGCCAAGGTCATGGAGATGGGCGGCCTGGTGGAGTCGCAACTGCGCAACGCCATCTATGCACTGAACGAGTTCAGTGTGGAGGCAGCCGACCAGGTGGTGGAGCGTGAGCGCGTCGTCAACGCGCTTGAAGTGGAAATTGACCACGACGTGTCGTCCACCATCGGGCGGCGGCAACCCACAGCGCGCGATCTGCGCATGCTGCTGGCCATGAGCAAAATCACCGCCAACCTGGAGCGTGCCGGTGACGAAGTGGCGCGCATTGCGCGCATGGTCAAGCTCATCATCGACAGCGGGGCAGGGCGGTCACTGCCGTGTTCAGAGTTGCGCATGGCGTCTGAGCTTGCAACGGCGTTGTTGCGCCGGTCACTCGATGCGTTTGCGCGCCTCGACACCGATGTGGCGCGGGCCATCATCAAGGCCGACGATGACATCGACCGTGAGTACGACGGCTTCTTGCGAAAGCTCATCACTTACATCATGGAAGACCCCCGGGCCATTTCTCCGAGCTTGAACCTGCTGTTTCTGGCCAAGGCCATCGAACGGGTGGGCGACCATGCGAAGAACATTGCCGAAAGCACCATTTATGTGGCTGAAGGCACCGATGTTCGTCATGGTGCGGACAACCAGTCAGGTGCCGTTGCCCAATGAGGAAGGCACCCCGCATTCTGGTGGTGGAGGACGAAGCCGCCATTGCAGAACTGATTGCAGTCAACCTGCGCCACAACGGTTTTGCGCCCACGCTGGTGTTTGACGCCGAAGCGGCGCGGCGCGAGGTGGATGCTGAATTGCCCGACATCATCCTGCTGGACTGGATGTTGCCCGGTGAAAGTGGTGTGTCGCTCGCCCGCAGTTGGCGACAACACGAGCGCACGAAGGCCATACCGATCCTGATGCTCACGGCGCGCAGTGATGAGTCCGACAAGGTGCAGGGGCTGGATGCCGGGGCTGACGACTACATCACCAAACCGTTTTCCACCAAGGAACTGTTGGCGCGGATCCGGGCCGTGCTGCGCAGGCGCACACCCGATGCGACGGACGACACGGTATCAGTGGGCGATCTGGTGTTGGACACGGCCACCTACCGCGTGAACTTTCGCGGCCATGAGCTCAAAGTCGGGCCCACTGAATTCAAGCTGTTGCATCACCTCATGAAAAATGCCGAGCGGGTGCACGCCAGGGGTGCCTTGCTGGATCGTGTCTGGGGGGACCACGTGTTCATTGAAGAACGCACTGTCGATGTGCACATCAAGCGTTTGCGCGAGGCGCTCGGCGTTGCTGGGGCGATGATCGAAACAGTGCGTGGTGCAGGCTATCGGCTGACTGCATTGGGTTTTAAGTCCGCAGCCACTGTTTCGGCAGACAATCCTGCTCCATGACGGTTCGCCATGTTGAATTGCTTGCATTGATGGGGCTGGGTTCGCTGTACGGTTGGTACGCGGACTCGTCGCTGTGGATCTTTTCTGGCACGTTGGGCGGGGCCGTTTTGTGGCTGGGCCTGGATGATTCACGTCTGTCCAAGGTGCGGGCGTGGCTGGCAGCCGAAGACTGGGGCAACGAGCCAGTGCTTCCACATGTGTGGGGCGCACTGGTCGACAAGTTCAGGAAGATTCAGAAAAACCTGGCAGGCAAGGCGCGTGACAGCCAAGCCCGCCTTGATGAGTTTCTGTCGGCCATCCAGGCGTCACCCAACGGGGTGATGTTGCTCGACAGTCAGGGGCGCATCGAGTGGAGCAATCAGACTGCCGCAGAGCAGCTGGGTATCGATCCACAGCGTGATCTGATGCAGCATGTGACCAACCTGATACGGGATCCGCAGTTCTCGTCATACCTCAGTGCCGCCGAGTTTCAGCACGAAGTGGCCATTCCGGGCCCGTTGTCAACACCCTCCAAGCCGGTGGTGGTGGCCATTCGGATTCACCCATACGGCAAAAAACGGCGACTGATGCTGTCGCGTGATGTGACGGCAGTGCAGCAGGCCGAGGCCATGCGTCGCGACTTTGTGGCCAATGTCTCCCACGAAATTCGGACGCCTTTGACGGTGCTCAGTGGTTTTGTGGAGACGCTGCAAACCCTCGAACTGAACGCGCAAGAGCGTTCGCAGTATCTGGCGTTGATGGCCACACAGGCTGACCGCATGCAAACGCTGGTGAGCGATTTGCTCATGCTCTCCAAGCTGGAAGGCAGTCCGGTTCCCAGCCGTCAGGCCTCGGTACAGGCCAGCGAGTGGCTGCGCAGTTGCCTGCAAGACGCCCAAAACCTCTCGAAAATGATGTCAGAGGCCGGCCACCTTTTCTCGGTGGACACATCTATGGACTTTGACCTTGCCGGTAACGAGACCGAGTTGACCAGCGCGCTCAGCAATTTACTGAACAACGCGGTGCGGTACACCCCTCCCGGTGGCTCCATTTCCGCCGGGCTGCGGTTACTGGAGAGTGGCGACGCCGAAGTGTGGGTGTCCGACAGCGGCCCAGGGATCGCACCTGAGCACATGCCCCGGCTGACGGAGCGCTTCTACCGGGTGGACAGAAGCCGGTCCAGAGACACAGGCGGAACTGGCCTGGGCCTTGCCATCGTGAAGCACGTTGCTCAGCGCCACGGGGGGTACATTCGCATTGAAAGCCGGTTGGGAGAAGGGTCTACTTTTACCTTGCATTTCCCTTCCGATCGCATCGCTGCCTTGTCGATCGATTAATCGCCAGCGCCGCGCTGAACAGCCTCGGGCTTGTAGCCCACCCGCACGTACAGCAGCAGGCTTTCCTTGTTGTCTGTCAGACGGCTGAGTTTGGCTTTGAAAGCCCATTGGGTGATGTCCAGCGTTTCAGACATCTGGCTTGCCGCCTGCTGTGCAACCACAAGCGAGCCGCAGAGTTCGCTGCTGGGCGCAAGCCTAAGGTCGAGTTTTCCGTGGTGCCTGAGCCCTGCGATCTGTGCCTGACTCAAACCAAATACCTCGGTGCAACTTCCGCCAGCAGGAACCAGCGTGGCGATGCGGCGCGATATAGGGGCATAGCTGCGTGCAAAGTCCAGTAGCGGCATCCACAACGACATCAGCAACAGCCAGCACAGCGTGCTACCGGTAGCTGCCAAGACGAGGCTTTTCCAGATCACCGTTGGATGCCTGCTCAGCCGCCACCGCACGACCAGCACCCAGGCAGCTGTGGCCAAGGCCGCAGCGCTGAAAGCCGGCATCGAGAACTCCATGGCAAATCCTGGTGCGAGTCTGGCAACGTTGGCGGCTGGTTTGGCGGGAAAACCCGTGAGCATGGCGACCCAGACCACCCACACTGTCACCGAACATAGCGAGAAGAACAGCACTGAAAACCAATCCACCAGCGCTGCAAACGAACGTTTCAACGTAGGCAGTGCAAAAGCAGCCAGCACTGCCAAAGGCGGTAGGGCAAGCAACAGCGCACGATCTGCGGATGGGGCCCAGGTTATGGACGAGATCAGGGCCAAAGACAGGCACAACGGGCCCAGCAGGTGTGGTGCGGACAGGTGTCGTCGCCATCGCCACAATGTCCAAAGAGCAAGGGGCCAAACGGGCCAACTAAACCAGAACAGCAGCTTGCCCAGTGTGGCCACCTGCTCTCCGTCCAACTGCACATTGCCGAACAGAGGCGTGGCGCGGGACACCCAGAACCACGCACTGACCGCAATGCCTGCAAATCCAGCTGCCCATATCCCCAATGCCAACGGGTGAAAGTCCCGTTGCCGCACCGTCTGGACGGGTGTGATGTGACGCGATTTCCAGTGCAACAGCGCGGGGAGGCCACAGACGAGCAATGCAACGTCTGGCGCTCCCGACCACGCCAACATCAGCCACCCCAGCAGCCAGGTCACCGCAGGCTCAGCACTGAACACCCCCGAAGTGGCAAAACTGGCCATGGCACGCAGCATCCCCGCCACTGCCAGCAATTGGATGACGGCAGGTGTCGTTTCATGCGCAAGCTGAGCCAACCCGAGACAGGCCAGAAGGGCCAGCAAACCTCCATCTGCCAGGCTTCGGGCGTAATCGACGGGTCGGGCTTCACCACCGAACGCAAAGGCGACGGGTTGGGCACTGGGCTGCAACGCAAAGCGAAAAACCGCGTGCCAAACGAGAAACATTGCCACGGCGATGGCCAATATAAACGGCACCCTGACAGCATATTCAGGGTGCGATGGCAGCAACTGAATGGCCCATGCCCCCAACCAATACGGCAGCAGTCCCGGGGTGTCCGGTGCTTGCCCGAGAACGACAGGGCTGAGCCAATCGGTACGCCCTGCTGCCAAATCAGACATCACGCCAAACGCTGCAACATCGGCGTTCTTCCATGGCGTGCGCGCGACAAAGCCGGGAATAACGTACGCAAAGCACAGGAGCAGCAATGCCCAACGTGGCAATCGGCGCACGGCGGCTTGGGTGGCGATGGCGGGTGTGGCTTGGGGCTGGCTCATGGCAAAAAAAAACAGCCGAAGGCGTTTCGGCTGTTTTTTTGGGGTGTTTTCCGGCCTGTGGCCGACGAGCTGCGTTGAATTACTTGCTGGCAGCAGCGGCGCCACGAGCGAAACGGTTGCGGAATTTCTCCACGCGGCCACCCATCGTGTCAACGCTTTTCTGTGTGCCCGTATAGAAGGGGTGTGACTCGCTGGAAGTGTCCAGTTTGAACAATGGCAGCTCGCGGCCGTCTTCCATCTTGATGGTTTCTTTGGCATTGGCACATGAGCGAGTCACGAACTTGAAGCCGTTGGACAGGTCCACGAAGCAAACGTCGCGGTAGTTGGGGTGAATTCCGTCTTTCATTTCATATCCTTTGGTCAGTTGCGACAGCCGCACACCTGTTTCGATGGCACTTGTCACAGAAATGGGAGCATGTCCCTGAAGATTTTTCCCTAACCCGTATTGATCGGGGAAAGCTTTCGATTATCCCATGAAATCGACAGCGCCTCGCTGGGAGTCAGCCACCGCGACGCATCATGTCGAAGAACTCATGGTTGTTTTTTGTCGCCTTCATGTTCTTCAGCATCAACTCCATCGATTCGATCTCGTCCATGTTGTACATGAATTGACGCAGGATGCGGGTCTTTTGCAATATCTCCGGCGCAAGCAAAAGTTCCTCGCGGCGCGTGCCGCTGCGGTTGATCTGTATGGCGGGAAATACGCGCTTTTCATACAGGCGTCGCTCCAGATGGATTTCGCAGTTGCCTGTGCCCTTGAACTCTTCAAAAATCACTTCATCCATGCGGCTGCCTGTGTCAACCAAGGCTGTGGCAATGATGGTGAGCGACCCGCCTTCTTCAATTTTCCGTGCTGCACCGAAGAACCGCTTGGGGCGCTGAAGTGCGTTGGCGTCCACGCCGCCGGTGAGCACCTTGCCCGATGAGGGCAGCACGTTGTTGTAGGCACGTGCCAATCGTGTGATGGAGTCCAACAGGATCACCACATCCTTTTTGAGTTCGACCAACCGTTTGGCTCGCTCGATCACCATTTCAGCCACGTGCACATGGCGGGCGGCAGGCTCGTCAAACGTTGACGCGATGACTTCACCGCGCACGGTGCGCTGCATTTCAGTGACCTCCTCAGGGCGCTCGTCCACCAGCAGCACCATCAACTCCACATCAGGGTAGTTGGCAGTGATCGCGTGGGCGATGTGCTGCATCATCACTGTTTTGCCAGACTTGGGTTGCGCCACGATCAGCGCCCGCTGGCCGCGTCCAATGGGCGCGATGATGTCGATCACGCGTCCGGTGATGTTTTCTTCACCCTTGATGTCCCGCTCCAGACGCATCTGCTCTTTTGGGAACAGCGGCGTGAGGTTTTCAAACATGATTTTGTGTTTGTTGTCCTCGGGCGGCAGTCCGTTGATTTTGTCGAGTTTGGTCAAGGCGAAGTAACGCTCGCCGTCTTTAGGGGTGCGAACTTCTCCTTCAATCATGTCGCCGGTGTGCAGATTGAAGCGGCGTATCTGGCTGGGGGAGATGTAGATGTCGTCGGTCGAAGCGGTGTAGCTGGTATCTGGTGCCCGCAGAAAACCGAAACCGTCGGGCAGCACTTCGAGCACGCCATCAGCAAAGACCTGCTCACCTGCCCTTGCGCGTTTCTTGATGATGGCAAACATCAGTTCTTGTTTGCGCATGCGCCCAGTGTTTTCAATTTCAAGGGCCTCGGCTTGCTTGAACACTTCGGAAACGTGGAGAGCTTTGAGTTCGGAAAGATGCATGTAGACCCCTGTGCGGAGCTGATCGGTGTAGGTGGAGAGTGCCTGTGAACACAAGCATCTGGTGTGCGACTATCTGTCGCTGGGCGGGCTGTCAGCTTGGCTGGCCGCTGTTTATTATTACACGGTTCACCGGTTGGTTTGAGAGTGACCGAGCGCACAAACGCTGTTTGTTTGTGGCCCCCGGGGGGGCTTTCACCCCGGGGTTGCGAAAAATTCAGGCAATCTGTTGGTCTATGAAGGCTGTGAGTTGCGCCTTGCTCATGGCACCAACCTTCGTGGCTGCCAGCTGGCCATCTTTGAAGACCATCAGCGTGGGAATTCCTCTGATACCGAATTGGGCCGGCACGGCCCGGTTTTCATCGACGTTCATTTTCGCCACAGAGAGTTTGCCCGTGTAAGTCGAAGCGACCTCGTCCAGAATGGGTGCAATCATTTTGCAGGGGCCACACCATTCAGCCCAAAAATCGACCAACACGGGCGAGCTTGATTGCAAAACGTCTGCCTCAAAGCTTGCGTCTGACACGTGTTTGATCAAGTCACTGGCCATTTCAAATCCTGTATGGGTTGAGGTGCGCGGGGCACGGTTAAAGTCAACTGAATTGTGACAGAAACCGCTTTTGCGTTCCTGCTCCCCTACCATTTTGAAGGAAGCCATGCCTGAACCAGAAGCCGGACAGTCGGCGAAAACTTCGAGTCCTTTTTCCCTGGCCGTGGTCGGCGGGGGCCCGGCGGGTCTGATGGCGGCTGAGGTTTTGTCAGCTTACGGACATCGGGTTCATCTGTTTGAAGGCATGCCGTCAGTCGGGCGCAAGTTTTTGCTAGCAGGAAGGGGTGGGCTGAATTTGACCCACTCCGAGGCGATGCCCGGCTTCATTGAGCGGTACTCGGTGGCGACCGATGCGTTGCATGCCGCTTTGAGCGCCTTCGACAACGAAGCGGTGCGTTGTTGGGCCGATGGGCTTGGACAGAAAACGTTCGTGGGCTCTTCCAACAGGGTGTTTCCTGTGGGCATGAAAGCGTCACCACTGCTGAGAGCCTGGTTGAGGCGATTGCAGGAAACCGGGGACAGACCACCGGTTCAGTTTTATCTCCGCCACCGATGGGTTGGTTTGGATTCGGAGTCCTGGATTTTTGACACACCTCAGGGCCGGAAGGCATTTCAATTCGATGGTGTTGTTCTTGCTCTGGGCGGGGGGAGTTGGGCGCGACTGGGATCGGACGGGGCTTGGGTTCCAATGCTTCGTCAATTGGGAGTTGATGTGATCTCATTGCTGCCTAGCAATTGTGGCTTTGACCTCCAGCGGCCATGGAGTGAGCATTTCCGCAGCCGGTTCGCTGGAACGCCCATTAAATCTGTCGTACTGTCGGTTCCCCCGGTGTCAGAGGCAACTCAAAATGAAGCGTGTTTCAGACGCAAAGGTGAATTTGTGGTCACCGACACAGGCGTAGAGGGGAGTTTGATTTACGCAGCATCATCGATCTTGCGCTTGAACCTTATTGAAGGTGGCGTTGCACATGCATTGCTTGATTTGTTGCCAGACCGTTCCGCAGAGCGTGTTTTGCATGAGGTCAGCAAACCGCGCGGTTCCCGTTCATTGAGCACCCACTTAAAAAGCCGTCTGGGTCTCGATGGCATCAAGATGGGACTGCTGTACGAGATGCTTGATGCATCGGTGCTGACAGACCCGGCTTCTCTGTCCGCCGCCATCAAAGCGTTGCCCTTGGTCCTGGGCGCGACCCGGCCTCTGGATGAGGCCATCAGTTCCGCCGGTGGCGTGGCCTGGGATGCGATTGGCTCACAAGGCATGCTGAAGGCTTTGCCTGGTGTGTTTTGTGCCGGAGAAATGCTGGATTGGGATGCCCCTACCGGGGGCTACCTTTTGACTGCTTGCATGGCCCTGGGGCGCAAGGCTGGTGAAGATTTGAATTCCTACCTTCAAGCGGAGCGCTCTGATCGAGCGGGTGCCATTTCGGTTTAGAATGTTGGGCTGACTGATCCTCTGCTCAGCCGCCTATCAGACGACATTGTTCTTTCAATGCTCTGTACGGGCCCCTTGTGTAGCGTGTGCAAGATCGATTATTGGAAACCATGAACCTTATCCAGACCCTAGAGCAAGAAGAAATTGCTCGTTTGAACAAAGAAATTCCTCCGTTTGCGCCCGGCGATACCGTGATCGTCAGCGTCAACGTGATTGAAGGTACTCGCAAGCGTATGCAGGCCTATGAAGGCGTGGTCATCGCCCGCCGTAACCGTGGCTTGAACAGCAGCTTCATCGTTCGGAAAATCTCCAATGGAGAAGGCGTGGAGCGTACTTTCCCTCTGTACAGCCCTTTGATTGCGAAAATCGAAGTCAAGCGACGCGGTGATGTGCGCCGCGCCAAGTTGTACTACCTGCGTGATCGCAGCGGTAAATCTGCTCGAATCAAGGAAAAACTGGGCGCTTGATTTCCCCAGCATCAAAAAAGCCGCTTTCAAAGCGGCTTTTTTGTTTCAGACACCCCAACCGTTTTCACTGCTCTATGTTCGACCCGCGCCAGGCAGAAGTCGTCCCTGCGCAACTGAATTTGCCTGCGCTCTCCCCAGCGACCTGGGGCCTGGAGAGCATGCGCCAGCGCTTTCTGACCCCTCCGGTGTGGGTGCCCGAGTCGCTGCGTGAGAGGGAGTGGGTGAAGTCCGCCACCATTCCTGCCGCCGTGCTGATTGCGATCGTCATCAGGCCGGAACCAACCGTTTTGCTCACGGTGCGCAGCGCGCATTTGCCCGTTCACGCTGGGCAGATTGCTTTTCCGGGCGGAAAAATTGATCGGCAGGATGCGAGCGCGGTCGATGCCGCACTGCGTGAAGCGCAGGAGGAGATCGGCTTGCATCCGTCGTGCGTTGACGTGCTTGGCGCGCTTCCGCCGTTTTTCACCGGTACGGGTTTCTCGGTCACACCGGTGGTTGGCCTTGTCCCGCAGAGGATGCAGTTACAGCCCAATCCGGGCGAGGTTGACCAGATTTTTGAAGTTCCGTTGTCGTTTTTGCTTGACCCCTCCAAGCATGTGCAACAGCGGTTGGAGCACGACGGTGTAATGAGGCATTGGTACGCGATGCCGTATCGCCAAGGTGGCAGTGAGTTCTACATTTGGGGTGTGACCGCAAGCATCTTGCGCAATTTTTACCATTTCCTCTCGGCCTGAGCGGTGTTTTTCGACTGGCAAAGCGGCTCTCCAGAAGATGCGCCCGCTATCATTCAGCCATGAGCTTTTTTGCCGTCCTGCTGGCCCTGCTGCTTGACCAGGCGCGTCCTATGAACCACCAGAACGTGGTTCACGTTGGATTGCGGGCTTGGATTCGTTGGGTCAAGCGGAGTTTCGATGCAGGGCAGTCGCAACACGGCGTCTTGGTGTGGTTGGTGGGCGTGGCATTGCCGGTGGTGGCGGTGGCCGCCGTCCACATGGCCCTCTGGGTCTACAGCGTGGTCCTGACGTTTGTGTGGGATGTAGCAGTTCTGTACCTCGCTCTGGGGTTTCGACAGTTCAGCCACCATTTTTCAGAGATACGCAACGCGTTGGAGCGTGGTGACGAGGCCGAGGCCCGGCGGGTGCTTGCCCTGTGGAAGCGCATTCCCATGGAGCGTCAGCCCGAATCGGAGTTGTTACGGCATGTCATCGAACATTCGGTTCTGGCCGTCCATCAGCATGTTTTGGGCGTGTTGGTTTGCTTCGTGTTGTGTTGGATCGTGGGTTTGGGACCGGCTGGTGCCGTGCTGTTTCGCCTGGCCCACTACCTTGATCAAAGCTGTGACCCCACCGTGTCCAGACGCGACCCTGTTTCTACCAGCGACAGTGTTCGACGTGTGGCCTCTAGGATTTGGGTTTGGGTGGATTACCTGCCAGCCAGGGCAACGGCTCTGGCCTTTGCCGTGGTGGGCAACTTCGAGGAGGCCGTGGCCAGTTGGAGGCAGGACGCTGGCTTGTTCAGCGACCCTAATCAGGGCATCGTGCTTGCTGCAACCGCCGGTGCCCTGAACGTCAGATTGGGGCGACGGGTCATGGCGGCAAACTCCGTTCTTGTGGCAGGTAACGGTCTTTCAGAATTGGCTTCCCCTGATGCCAATGCTTTGGGGCGCGAACCGCAACTGGCTCATCTGACCAGTCTGGTGGGCTTGGTCTGGCGCAGTGTGGTGCTATGGGTGGTTTTTTTGGCGCTGCTGACCCTGGCCAATCTGGTGGGCTGATGGGCGGTTCGTTACCAATGGCGAACTTGCGACAGTTCGTCAAATAACTCAGTGTATATTTTGTAGCGAACTTCGTTTATAGATGAAGCAGTAGCGGAATTATTTATGTGCAATATTACGCCGCAACCCGGCTCATGCAAGTGGGTGCAGTTGTAAAACTTGCAGTGGCCCAGATGTTGGCGCAGGTCGGGCATCAGGTCTGGCAGCCGGGTTGGGTTTATGTGGTGCAGCCCAAACTCCTGAAATCCTGGCGAGTCGATCAGCGCCGTGGATTTGCCTGGATCCACCCAGTACCAACTGGTGCTGGTGGTGGTGTGTTTGCCCGAGTTGAGCGCACGGGAAATTTCATTCGTTGAGGCCAGCGCATGGGGTGCCCAGTGGTTGATCAGCGTGCTTTTGCCCACGCCTGACGGACCCAGCACCAGCGTCACCTTTCCATGCAAACGGCTATTCAGTTCATCCAGGGCTTCAGCGCTGGATGGGGCAACTGATGCCTTCATGCACAGCGGCAACACGTCGTAGCCCATGTCCCGGTAGGGTTTAAGGCGCCGCCAGGCGTTGTCAAAGAGGACACCCAGATCGCTTTTGTTCAGCACGATGAGTGGCTTGATACCTTCAGCTTCGGCTGAGATCAACGCCCGAGCCAATTGCCGTTCCGAAAACTCAGGTTCCGCTGCAAGCAGAATCAGCACCTGATCGAGGTTGGAAGCAAAAGACTTGGTCCGGATTTCATCTTGCCGGTAAAACAAGTTGCGGCGGGCGTATACCGACTCGATAGTGCCTTCGTCTTCACTCGCCAGCCATTCCACTCGGTCACCCACGACCGCTTGGCTCTTTTTTCCACGGGGATGGCAGATGCGTCGCGAGCCATCTTCGCTTTCCACCATCACGTGCCTCCCGTGGGTGGCCACCACCAGCCCTTGTTGCAGTGGGTGGGCGGCGGTGTTCTGTCTGTGTTTGCGAGGATGGGTGCTCAAGGGGTCAATCGCGCCAGCCGCTTGCTGGCTGGTGGGTGTGAATGGAAAAAAGCCACGTAAGCAGGATCAGGCGTGAGGGTGCTGGCATTGCCGTGGTAAAGCTTGAGCAGTGCACTTGCGAGGTCTGCCGCCTGGGTGTTTTGGGCCGCGAAGTGGTCAGCCTCGAATTCATCACGCCGCGAAGCAGCGGCCATCAGCGGGCTGGCAAAGAATGAGACCAGCGGCGTGATTAACATAAACAAGATCAAGGCCAAGGCGTCGTTGGGCGTTTGAATGCTGGGTTGAACGCCCAGGCCCTCATAGAACCATGTGCGTGAAGCCAGCCAGCCCAATGCGGCAAAAGCGCCCAGGCTCACCAGGCACATTGCTGTCAGTCGTTTGATTAGATGCCGGTGGTGAAAGTGGCCCAGCTCGTGTGCCAGAACGGCTTCAAGTTCAGCCGGGCTCAGTTGCTCCAGCAATGTGTCGTAAAAAACCACGCGCTTGTGTGTACCCATTCCCGTGAAGTACGCATTGGCATGCGCGCTGCGCCGACTGCCATCCATCACAAAAAAGCCTGCGGGTTGAAAACCGCACCGCACCATCAGGGCGCTGACGCGATCTTTCAGAGTTGCATCGGTCAATGGCTTGAAGCTGTTGAACATGGGTGCAATGAAGGCGGGGAACGCCCACATCAGCAGGAGGCTGAAACCCATGTAAACCATCCATGCCCACAGCCACCAAAGGGGCCCACTGCTTCTCATCACCCAAAGGACTGCCGCGGCAAGGGGTACACCCAGAATCAGCGCCAGAACGGCGCCTTTCAGCCCGTCCACAAGCCACTGAGCGACCGTGGAGTTATTGAACCCAAACCGCTGCTCCAGCACGAAAGTGCGATACCAGGACAGCGGCAGATCCAACACTGCCCCCACGGCAACGAAGGCCACCAGAACCACCAGTTGCAGGGCAAGGTTGGAAAGTGGCAAGTCCGATATGCCTTGGTTCAAAGCATTCAGCCCCCCCAGCAGGGTCCAGCCCAGCAGTACCGCAAAGTGAACCGCCGTGTCCACAGTGTCCAGGCGCAACTTGGCCTGGGTGTAATCAGCTGCTTTCTGGTGAGCAGCAAGGTCAACGGTGCTTGCGAAGGGTGGAGGTACCCGCCCCTTGTTGGCCGCGACGCACCTGGCTTGTCTGTAGACCAGCCAAAACTTTGTGAGCACTACTGCAGCTATCAGCAGGGCAAAGCTAAAAGAAAACAGATTTGCTGCATCGGTCATGTGCTGAGTCTACCGGTTGACCGGATGGATTCCGGGCCGCGGGGCGATAGGTCAAAATCCACATCATGACAACGCCTTCCTCTGCCGCTGCGCACCCTCACTTGCCCAAGAGCGATTTGAATTTGGTCTGGCTCGACTGTGAAATGAGCGGTCTTGATCCAGCCAAAGAATTTTTGTTGGAGCTGGCAGTGGTGGTCACAGGGCCAGACCTCACCCCGCGCATCGAAGGGCCAGTCCTGGTCATCCATCAACCTGACAGTGTGCTGGATGCCATGGATGCCTGGAACAAAGGCACCCATGGGCGGAGTGGACTGGTCGACAAGGTCAAAGCCAGCACCCTGACCGAGGCGGCCGCTGAGAAGCAGTTACTCGAATTTGTGGCCCGGTACGTGCCCAAAAACCTTGCTCCCCTGTGCGGCAACACGGTTCATCAGGACCGACGGTTTTTACTCAAGTACATGCCCAAACTTGAGGCGTATTTTCATTACCGTTGCCTCGATGTGAGCACTCTCAAAGAACTGTCCCGGCGTTGGCGGCCCGAGGTGTACAAGCAGTTCAAGAAGAAGCAGAAGCACACCGCGTTGGCAGATGTGCACGAGTCGATTGACGAACTCGCGCACTACCGTGAGCACTTTCTGAGACTCCAGGCACCCATGGTTCTGCCCTCCTGAGTGCCATCGCCAGTGTGGTGTCTCAGTTTCCATTGACCATGAATTTGCAAGAAATATTGTTTTCCCAAGGTTTTGGCACGCGCCGCGTGTGTGCCGGATTGGTGCAGCAAGGTTGGGTGTCGATAGGTGGTGCTGTGTGTACCGACACGCTCGCTGAATATGAGACCCAGGGCCTGTCTTTTGCCGTTCAGGGTGTCACCTGGCCCTTCCAAGAACGCGCGTACCTGATGCTCCACAAACCAGCGGGATATGAGTGCTCACAAAAGCCTGGCATGTATCCCAGCATTTACACATTGCTGCCAGCGCCGCTGCGTATGCGGGGTGGTGGCGCAGCGGCAGGGGTGCAGGCCGTGGGCCGATTGGACCAAGACACCACCGGCTTGCTGTTGCTCAGTGATGACGGCAAGTTCATTCACCGCATGAGCTCGCCCCGGCACCATGTGCCCAAACTCTACGAGGTGACCACCAAGCACTCCTTGGACGCCGATCAGGTGGCCAAACTGCTGAAAGGCGTGGTGCTGGATGACAGCCCCGTACCAGTGAAAGCGGCTGCAGCGGTTGCAGTCGACAGCCATGTGTTGCACTTGACCCTCACCGAAGGCAAATACCACCAGGTCAAGCGGATGCTGGCAGCAGTGGGCAACCGGGTGGAAGCATTGCATCGAGCTTCCATGGGGGGACTCAAGCTGGGGGCCGACCTGCCCAGCGGCCAATGGCGCTGGTTGACCCCCGAAGAAATCATGGCCCTTTACACACCCGCTGCGGCGACCTGAAGTCGCACACCGTCAAACCCTGCTCCCTGGTCATAGTTTGCATTAGCGCTATGCTGAATCCATGGGTCTGATCATTGATGCCTTTTGGCGAGCTGCCATGTACTGCCTGCACCCGCGGGTGATAGCGCTGTCTTTTCTGCCTTTGTTGTTGATGGTCGCGCTGTCATTCGGGTTGGGTTACTTTTTTTGGGAAGCTGCAGTGGCCTGGGTGGCTGATGGCCTGCAGACCAACGAACTGGTGTCCACAGCGCTCGGCTGGCTCGATTCTGTGGGCGCAGGCAGCTTGCGGGGAGTGCTCGGTCCCTTGATCGTGTTGGCCCTGGCCACCCCGCTGGTTGTGGTGGTGGCCCTGCTGCTCGTCGCACTCATGATGACCCCCGCCATGGTTTCGTTGGTGGCTGAAAGGCGTTTTCCCGCATTGGAGCGCAAGCACGGAGCGTCGTGGGTGGGCAGTGTGTTCTGGTCAATGGCCTCCACGGTGCTGGCGATGCTGGTCATGCTGGCTTCGCTGCCTTTGTGGTTGGTCCCCCCTTTGATCATGGTGCTGCCGCCATTGATTTGGGGCTGGTTGACTTACCGGGTGTTTGCGTACGACGCTTTGGCTGACCATGCCAGCGCAGAGGAGCGCAAACGGTTGTTTGCGCGACACCGGAACCCGTTTTTGGTACTGGGCATTTTGTCGGGTTACCTCGGGGCATTACCCAGCGTTTTGTGGGCATCAGGTGCCATGTTCATCGCCATGGCCCCGGTACTTGTGCCCCTCGCCATCTGGATTTACACGCTGGTGTTTGCCTTTTCTTCCTTGTGGTTCACACACTTTGCGCTTGCTGCGCTGGAAAAAGACCGGGCGCAGACATCAACCGCAAACCATGTCTCCGTGCCCCATTCAGCCCCACAAGCCACACAAGCCACACAGGTTGTCGAGGCCGTGTTGCTGCCGCCCGATGTGTCTCCTCCCCGCCTTCCATGAATGTCTGTCCAATGGCTTCCCACACCCCTCCAGTTTTCGGTGCGTTGATCATCGGTGACGAGATCCTCTCAGGGCGCCGCAGCGACAAGCACCTGCCTCAACTCATCGCCATGCTTCAGGAACGCGGCCTCAGCTTGGCGTATGCCCATGTGCTGGGGGATGACCCGGCGCGTATCACCCAACAGCTTCAGGATTTGTTCGCCTCCACCGATGTGGTGTTTTCGTTTGGCGGTATTGGTGCCACACCGGATGATCACACCCGCCAGTGCGCGGCGGCGGCTTTGGGGCAAGAACTGGCGTTGCATCCACATGCCCGAGAGTTGATCACCGAACGCATGCGCGACATTGCTCAGCAGCAAGGCCAACCTTTTGACGCCGACCACCCTGACAACGTACACCGTCTCAACATGGGTGTGTTCCCCCAAACCGCCAGTCTGATCCACAACCCGTACAACAAAATTCCGGGGTTCGCTTGCACCGGACCCGGTGGTGCGCGTGTGTACTTTGTGCCTGGTTTTCCTGTCATGGCTTGGCCGATGGTGGCTGAGGTGCTGGACAGCGAATATGCCGAGTGGTTTGCCCCTGGTGCATGGGTTGAGCGCTCAGTGATCGTTTATGGTGCCATGGAAGCTGCGCTCACGCCCTTGATGGAGCGTGTCGAGCGCGACCACGCTGGGGTCAAGGTTTTCAGCCTGCCCAGCGTGGACCACCCTGAGCACGGAAAACACATAGAACTGGGCGTCAAAGGAGCAGCAGCAGCGGTGGAGGCTGCTTACCAAACACTGCTGCTGGGCCTGCACCAGGCGGAGGCAAAGCTTGGCCCTGAAATGGTGCGATAAATAATGCACTCATGCCGCGCAAAAAATGCACCAAAAACATGCATCGTTGTTCCTGCTGGTGCCGAGAGTCTGGGCTCTTCGCGGCTTGGGGTGCCCCGCGCAAATGTGCACAATGGCAGGGTGTGAGCTGCTCAGCTTCGCCCAATGGACGGGTGGATTGGCATGAAAACTGCTATCCATCGTCTGACCGATTCCTAACCTGTAATCATCCCCTAGGAGATTTTTGATGGCCAAAACCGTCGCAGACGTGATGCAAATGGTGAAAGACAACGAAGTCAAATTTGTTGACTTCCGTTTTACCGATACCCGTGGCAAGTGGCAGCACATCACAGCGCCCGTGTCCCAGTTTGACGAAAGCAAATTTGAAGAAGGCCAGGCCTTTGACGGTTCTTCCATTGCCGGCTGGAAAGGCATTGAAGCATCCGACATGTTGCTGATGCCCGATGCCGGTAGCGCCGTTATTGACCCGTTTTACGAAGAACCCACGCTGGTGCTGATCTGCGACGTGATCGAGCCCACAGACGGCAAAGCTTACGAGCGTGATCCACGTTCCATTGCCAAGCGTGCCGAGATGTACCTGAAGTCCACCGGCTTGGGCGACACAGCTTATTTCGGCCCTGAGCCCGAGTTCTTCCTGTTTGACGAAGTGCGTTGGAGTACCGAACCCAACAACACTTTCTACGCCATCGACGAATACGAAGGCCCCTGGAACAGCGGTACAAAGCTTGAGGGTGGCAATCGCGGTCACCGTCCACGCGTCAAGGGTGGCTACTTCCCCGTGCCGCCTGTGGACAGCACGCATGACATGCGCAGCGAAATGTGCCTGGTGCTTGAATCGGTGGGCATTCCGGTTGAAGTGCACCACCACGAAGTGGCCGGTGCAGGCCAGTGCGAAATCGGTACCAAGTTCTCGACCCTGGTCGAGCGTGCCGACTGGACGTTGCTCCAGAAGTACGTCATCCACAACGTGGCCAATGCCTACGGCAAAACGGCCACCTTCATGCCCAAACCTTATGCGGGTGACAACGGCTCAGGCATGCACGTTCACCAGTCGGTCTGGAAAGATGGCAAGAACCTGTTCGCCGGCAACGGTTACGCTGGCCTGTCTGATTTCGCGCTGTA
>JAIFMP010000121.1 GCA_020048405.1 Hydrogenophaga sp. | reverse complement strand
AGAAGTCACCCGAGCGGGTGATGAGCTACTTTCAGGACCCAAGGGTCAAATATGCCGCCGGTTAAGACTTCATGGGGCCGGAGCAATAACAGCCCGCACTGCCGCATAGGCAGCTCAGAAAAAGCGCAAGCCGACACCGCTGCCAAGCAACATCCGCACTGCCGCATAGGCAGCTCAGAAAGAAATGATTGGCCGTAATTGGGGTTGCTCCAGCCGCACTGCCGCATAGGCAGCTCAGAAATGATGCCTTGGATCGTCCAGCCAGCCCATGCCCCGCACTGCCGCATAGGCAGCTCAGAAAAGTGCCTTGAGCGTGTAGTGTTCGTTGCTGTCCCGCACTGCCGCATAGGCAGCTCAGAAATTGCGATGCAATTGCCATCGCTGTTGCCATACCCGCACTGCCGCATAGGCAGCTCAGAAATGACGAGGCGCTTGCCGTGATGGATGCCTACGCCGCACTGCCGCATAGGCAGCTCAGAAAAATAGGATTGGACTGCTGAAGTAAGTGGGTACCCGCACTGCCGCATAGGCAGCTCAGAAAAGCAGGCGCTTGAATTGTGCGATGTCTGCGGCCCGCACTGCCGCATAGGCAGCTCAGAAACAGCCCGTAGGTGGTGCCAACGGCCCACGCGGCCGCACTGCCGCATAGGCAGCTCAGAAATACCAGCGTGGCTACATGGATGGAAGGGCAAACCGCACTGCCGCATAGGCAGCTCAGAAAAGCGTGGCAATGGGGCGCATGTCTTCCTTCACCCGCACTGCCGCATAGGCAGCTCAGAAATGTTGCATCAGGGCCAGGCGCTGCTTCTCCAGCCGCACTGCCGCATAGGCAGCTCAGAAAGCACGCATGTCACTAGAACGTCAATGCTGATTCCGCACTGCCGCATAGGCAGCTCAGAAACACTGGGCATGCCGAAGGAACCATGACAGACACCGCACTGCCGCATAGGCAGCTCAGAAAGTGACGCCATGCTTCAAATACCTGCCAGGCTTCCGCACTGCCGCAGCAGTCCCGCATTGAAAGCGTGATGGACGAGGCCGACCTGGAAGATGTCTACAACACCGAGCGGCATCTGCTGTATGTGGCGTGCACACGGGCGCGGGACCGGCTGATGATCAGTTGCGTCGAACTTGGCTCGGAGTTCTTGGATGATTTGAAGGCTGTTTGAGCTTTGGATTTCGCGGGTTGGAGCATCTCCCGCCCCGTGCCCCACTCAGTCACTCGTCTCGATATCCGCAGCCTCATGCCCCGCCTCGGCCAGCGCCCCCGCGATGTCGCCCGGGTCAATCATGCGGGTGTGTTCGGCCCACGCGCGGTGGTNCAGGGCAGGTCTTGCAGTTCGAACATCACGGCCTCGGCATCGGCCTGGGTGATCATGGTGGGCAGGGTGAAGGTGGTGGTGGGCATGGGCTTGTGCGTGTACGGCAGAGCGGTGGACCATCTTCGCACCTTCAGCCTGCGCAGCTGGCCATTTCCTTCATCCCATAGGCTTAACCGAAGCCCGCTAACCTGAGCCCCTCGTTTTCAGATACTGATCCGAGGGCAACACATGGTTCCAACTCCTGAAACTCGCGGCGTTTTTTCAACCCCGTTCACCCGCCGACGTCTGTTGCAAGCCGGGGCGCTGGGCACGCTGGCGGGCGCAGCGGGCAGCCCGTTGTTGGGCAGTGCCATGGCCGCCAGCGACGACACCGCTGCGCTGCTGCGCCGTGGCGGCGTGGTGTTGGCGTTTCGGCACGCGCTGGCGCCGGGCACGTTTGACCCGCCCAACTTCAAGCTGGGCGACTGCAGCACGCAGCGCAACCTGAGCGCCGAGGGGCGCGAGCAGGCCCGCGGCCTGGGCGCATGGTTTACCGCGCAGGGCTTGCGGCCCGACAGCGTGCGCAGCAGCCCATGGTGCCGCTGCATGGAAACGGCCACGCTGGCGTTTGGCGCGGCGCAGCCGTGGGAGGCCCTGGCGTCACCGGTGGGCAGCCCCGAGACCACCACGGCCGACAGGCTGGCGCAACTGCGCACCGCGCTGGTTCAGGCCCTGTGTGGGTGACGCACATGTTTGTGCTGGCCGACCTGGCCGGGGCCAACACCGCGTCGGGCGAGGGGCTGGTGCTGCAGGCCGATGCAGCGGGCAAGCCGGTGGTGCTGGGGCGGTTGCTGGTGGGGTAGGTTGTGGGCGGGTCAGGCCGTCACGGCGTCACGGGCTGAATGGGCTTTTGCGCGCCGGGCGGCTTGCTTTGCCAGGCTTTGCACCGAGGTTTGCGTAATGGTGTGGGTCAACCCCCCTGCGCTGTGCTCGCAGTTCGTCGCCGTCAATGAACTCGGCCAGGTGTCTGATGTCGTTGGCCGACACCCCCATGTGTGCGAAATGGGCCTGCCAGGTGTCCACCACCGCAATCACGCGGGTCACCTGTTGCGCGGCTTCGGCGGTTGTGAGGCCAAACGCTTCGCATTCGGACAGGGCATTGCCCAGCGTCGAATCGCGGCCGTGTGCGCCGCAGATGAATTCCTGGTAGCCCTGGCCTGAATTGGATGGCAGCACGTCGTAGGCCGGGGCCAGTTTCAGCCGACCGTTGGCGTGGGGATTGACGACCAGCAGGGCATGGTTCTTTTCGTGGTCGTCGGTGTTGTCCATCAGGATGTTGAACACCATGCGCCGGAACAACTCACGGGCGTCTTGCAGGTTCTGGCCACCTTCGGCCACCCCCACCCGCCGCAGGATGCGGGCCAGTTCCGGGTAGCCCAGTTGGGGCTCGCGAATGGCCGTGCCCGCCGAGATGCTGTGAACGCGCTGGCCGCTGGCCAAGCGGTCAAAGCGGCGTATGGCCACTGCGTTGAACCCCACCAGCGGCACCAGCTGAGTGGTGGCCACGGCAATACCCGCCTGTGCAGCCAGGGTCATGGTGGCGTGCTCAACCAACGGGGTGTCTACCGGTTCGTTGTTGAAGAATTTAATGACCCATTGCTCACCACCGATGTCCATCAGTGCCTTGGGTTTGGCACCGCCCAGCGGGCTGCCGCCCCCGGCGATGATGCGGGCTTCCAGCTCTGTCAGTGGTTCAGCGGCTTCAATCTTGCTGACCACTTCGCTCAATCGCTGGGCATCGGGCAAGCGTGGCAGCGGGCCGCCGGTGCGGGGCTGGTAGCTGCTGACCGAGGTGGACACGCCCAGCGCCCCAAACCGGTCGTCACCGGCGTAATACAGGTACTCCATCAGCGACAGGCGTTTGGGCTTGTCCACAAAGCGGATGACTTTCTCGCCCCAGCGGTCGGGCCGCGCATCGTCAACCGCACCCACCGCACGCTGTGCGTCGGCTGACAGGCGGGCGGGTGGCAAAAACTCGGTGTCCACCAGTGGCAGGTCTTCGCTCAGGGCAAAGCCCGTACGCAGCCAATCTGGGCTGTACCGAAGCGACACGCCTTTGCCGGCTGACACAAGCTTCAAGTCGCCCACCAGGCGCGGGTGGGCCGGGTCTGCCAAATACCAGAGGTAAAGGTCATCAAGGCGCACCTCAGGCTCCTTTGCGCTCGGTGCTCAAGCGCGTCTCGGCGGCGGCACGTGCGCGGGCGCGGCCCAGTGCAACGGCCTCGCGCACATCCATTTCAATGGCGCCACGGTCTTGCTCGGGGGCGGCCAGTTGGCCCAGCTCGGCATCGCGCTGAATGAGCCACAGCGCCGTGGCCACGATGCCAATGCCCACCCCGGGGTCGCCCGCTTCCAGCCGCTGCAGCGTGGGCACGGACACGCCCATGCGGTTGGCCCAGGTTTTGAGGGATTCTTTGCGGCGCAACCGTGCCACCGCCAGGTCAGCCCCCAGTTTTTCCAGGGTGGCCTGGGTAGCGGGAGGCAGCTGTTGCAGGGCTCGGGCGGTTTTTGGCATACATATAGATTGTATTGGATATGCCTATTTTGTAAATATCTATATGCTTTTCTTGCGAGTCCTCAGAAGGGGTGTGACAGCCTCTTCCAGCTTCTCGGGCGCTTCGGCCAGTTCATTTGACAGAGCAAACGCGGCGTTGAACTGTGCAGTGGCGCCAGCGGGTACGCCTTGGGCCAGCAGCAGCGCCTCCCAATGCCGTGCCACGTGCTGGGCAGCCTGGGCCAGCCAGGCGGCGGCATCGCCCAAGCCCACGCCGAAATGCGGTGCTGCACGCAGCAGGTTGGCAGGTGTGCTGGCTTGCGAGCCATCTTCTGCCACGGCCATGGCCAGCATGCCGGTGAAGGTGGGCAGTGGGGTGATGTCGAACGCTTTGGACAGCCGCCAGCCCGTGCCGTCGTGCAGCAGGCCGTGGTTGCGGGGGTGGTCGTCTCGGTTGCCCACCAGGGCGTTGTAGGCCATGCGCCGCCAGAGTTCATGCAAGTCTTGCTGGCAATGTGCGGGTTGGCTGATCCAGCGGCGCATGTGGTCGGCCAGCACCAGATACGAGCGGCGGGCATCGCCAGGCAGGGTGCTGGCACCCAACCCCAGCACGGTGTGGGCGCTGGCAAACAGGTGGCGTTGGGGGCGCAGCGGGTTACCCGCGCGGTCGAAGCGTTCAACCAGAAACACTTCGCGCCCGGCGTGGGTTTCAAACCGCACGTCGGGCACGTTCAGGCCCAGTTGGGCGGCCATGTGCATCACCACAAATTCGCGCGCGGGCAGGTGCGGGGCATCGCCCCGGTCTTGCAGCTTGGCCAGCCACAGTTTGCCTTGGTGTTGCACCGTGAGTTTGGGGCGTTCGCCACCGGCGCTGGGCGTATGGCCCGGCTGGCGGGGGCGGAATGGTCAAGCTGCTGAATGTGGGTGCGCAGCTCAGCCAGGGTGTGGGGCTGCCAGGCCAGCTTGCGTTCAATGTCGTGGCACACCTCAATGGCACCTGCGCCGTCAGGTGGGCCCAGCGCCAGCAGCTCCAAAGCCGTCAGCGTGCGGCCATGCAGCGCATGCAGGCGGTCGGCCCCGTAGCCTGCAGGCATGGCGTCTGCCACCACGCCGGGCAGGCCACCGTCTTTCAGCATGGGGATGCCCGTGCCTTTGCGCGAAAACCGCAGGTGCAAAGGGTCCAGCGCACGCGCGAGGGGCGCGTCCATGTAAGCCGGTTGGTACCAAAATTTTCCCTGGCCAGCGTCAACGTCGATGTGTGCCGCAAGTACGGGGTCGGGCGAGCCGGGCAGCCAGGTCCAGACGGGGGTTTTCATGGCTGTCGCTGCTTGGGTTGAAGCTGCCGCACAGCGTGTTGAACCAGCGCGGGGTCGCGCTGGGGTGGCAGCAGCTGGTCCATTTCAGGCAGCAACTCCAGCGCATCCAGCACCCTGGCCAGAGTGCCCAGGGCCACGCCGGGGTGGCCTTTTTCAAGGGCGACGATGGAGCTGGCCCCCACACCGGCCAAAAAGGCCAGATCGCGCTGGCTGAGCTGGCGGGCACGCCGGGCCAGCGCCACGCGCTCCCCCAGGCTGATCAAGCTGCGACCGGGCAATATGGGGAAGGGTGTGGTAGACATGATTGAAATAACAATCTAAAAACAATGTAATAGATTGATATTAATTCTACTGAGCCAAATGCCACGCCCGCACAGCCTGCGCCACCACCGCGGGCGGCAAAAATTCTTGTTCCAACCGCCCGCTGGCAAGGCTGCGCAGGTGTTGATCCAGTGCGGCTGCGTCGGGCAGCCACATGCCTGACCGTTCCGGGCTGGCGTGTACCGGTTCGGCCACGGCCAGGTGGGTGTGCGCATCGAAAGTGGTGCGGTCCATCAGCAATGGATGGAGGTGGGGCAGGTGGCTGCGGGCGGTGGCCAACATGGCCAGGCCCCAGGTGTCGATGTCGCCCCAGTAGGCCACTTGGCGGCTTTGCAACCAGGGCGCGGCCAGCCAGCCCAGGTTGAGCCCGGCTCCGAGAATGGCGATGGTGTCTGGCAGCGGCTGGGGCAGCTGGTGCAGGCAACGCTCGTTCTCCATCAGCAGGATGTGGCTGGCGGCCAGCGGTGTGGTGGCCAGCTCGCTGGTGGTCACGCGCTGGCGGGCAAAGGGCAGCAGGCCGGGGGCCAGTGGGGCCACCAGCAGCCAGTGCTCGCCCTCGGCGCTGGCACCCAGAAAAGCGGTCAGGCCCTGGGCGCTGGCTTCGCCGTCAAAGCGCACATCCAGCAAGGCCGTCAGCAGGCTGGCGTGGCGCTCGAAAAACTTGCTGTCGTTGCCCGCCAGCGCCAGGGCGCGCAAGGGTTTGCCTTGGGCGCAGCCGGGCTCAAGCTCCTGCGCAATGCGGGTGGCAGTGACCACCTGAGCGGTGTCCGCCCCCCGCCACAGGGCCAGCCTGCGCAGCAACAGGCGGTGAAATCTGGCATCGACCTGGCCCAGCACGGTAACGAGTGCTTGGTAGTCAGCCCGCACAGTGGCCCCCGCGCTGCCGCCCCATTGGGCGATGGCGGCCACACACTCAGACGGACGCGCCAGCACCCAGTGTGTGGGCACGGGCACCGGTGCACTGCCGCCACGGTAGCTGCGGGCTTGCCAGGTCACCGTGCCGGTTGCGTTGCTTGTGGAGTGACCTGCTGTGCCGGGGTCAGTGCAGGCATGGGGGTTGGCGCTGGCCACAGCCTGCCACTGTTGCAAATGCTGCCGAAAGGTGCCGCTGTTGTCCAGAAAAGTGGTTGCATCGGGCTGGCCAATGGGCAGTGTCATCGGCCACACCCCGCTGCCGGGGGATGGGAGCAGGTGCTGTTCGCGCCAGTCAGCGCGCTGCCATTGGCGTGCCAGAGCTTCAGCAAGTTGCCGTGGGGATTTCATGGCGTGTTAATTTCAATAGCTGTCTGTGCATGCTGGATAAGCACAAGAGGCCATTTTTTCAAATTTTCCGCTGGTTGGCGTGGGCGTTCAGTTCTTCCCAGCTCAGGCAGGCCAAGGTGGCCTGGGCACCGCGCCTGTGCACCAGCACGGCGCTGCGGGTGTGGTTGCGCAGCAGGCGAAGTTCTTTGTTGGGCGTGACGAACAGGGCGTGCAGCCCAAACTCCCGCAGCGCCTGGATGATGCGGGCGGCCACGGCTGCAGAGCTTTTGGAGAAGGCTTCGTCCAGCACGATGGTGCCAAACAGCGGCGCTTTGCGTCCCGGCGGGCACAGTGCGTAGCTGAGTGAGGCGGTCAGCACATAGCTGGCGATGATTTCTTTCTCGCCCCCGCTGCCGCCTTGCGAGCCGGTGCGCCGCTCCAGCACTTGGGCCGTTTCGCGGTCAATCACATGCACCGCAAACTGTAGGCGGTAGCGGGCATCCAGCAGGGCCTGGGCGGCTTTGGAGCGGCGGTTGGTGGCGTGTTCGCGCAGCAGTTGCACCATGGTTTGCAGGGCCTGGTAGTGGCTGGTGCCGCCGTCGTCGCGCAGACGCTCGCTGCGCAGGCGGGCCATGGATTTGTGCAGGTCTTGGAGCACGGGGTGAACCACGGGCTGCGGGTCGAGCTGGAGGGTGCGGCCCGGCTGAAAGTCCACCCGCTGCAGTGTGCGGTTGAGGTCGGCAATGCGCTCGTTGATCTCGGCCACCTGGGCATCGATGCCGCGCAGCAGGGTGCTCACGCCCTGGTCGGATGCGGTGTTGAGGTAGTCCTGAAACCGTGCGCGTTTGTCGGGCAGGGCCTCTTCTTCCAGCACGCGCAGGCGTTCCAGGTACTGTGGCAGAGCTTCCACTTCGCGGGCCTGCTCGGCCAGTGCGCCCCGGTCTTCTTTGTGGGCGCTGCCCATCTGGTTGATGATGTCTTTGTGCAGGCCAAACTGCTGTTTGGCGAGCGTTTGGACTTGCTGGCTGGCCTGATTCAGGGTCTGGCGCTCCTGCGTATCAAGGGTGTCGCAGGCCAAGGCCGTGGGGTCAAAGGTGGGCATCAGCAGCGGCAGCAGGCTCTCGGCTTGGCTGGCGGTGGGTGCGGAAGTGGGTGCAGCGGTGTGCTCTGCCACGCGGGCGGCGTATTCCTGCTGCTTTTTCTCGGCTTGACGGTGCTCGGCCTGTGCCGTGGCGTGTTGTGTTTCAAGTGTGCGCAGGTTGTTGTCGGCTTGGTGTGTCTGGAGGCTGGCGGCTTCCCAGCGGGCCTTGGCCTGTGCGGTGTCGGACTGCGGGTTGAGCAGCGCGGCCAATTTGGCTTGCAGTTGTTGCAGCAGGGTGTGGGCGGCGGGCACATCCAGGTCTTCAAAGCGCAGGGTCAGCAGCCGCTGCCACAGGCTGTGTTGTGCGGCAGCTGTCGCCTGTGCCGCTTGCGCGGTTTTTTTGGCTTGGTCCAGGGCTTCCCAGATTTGGGTTTGGGTGTGGATCTGCTGCGTCAGCTGGCCCAGGCGGTCGCGGTTGTCAAAGCCCGTCATCCAGTCCTGGTCAAGGCGCTTGTGGTCTAGCTTGTCAAACTGCTGGGCCTTGCCCGACATGAGGCCCTGCTGCGTCATGGCGTGTGGGGTGTGGCGCAGGGCCTCGGGGCTGTCCACGCAGTGGCGGTCTTGCTCGCGCAGCAACTGGCGCAGCGCGGCTTGCAATGGGTGGGGCTTGAGATTGAGTTTGGCGGAGAAACCATCTGCCCAGAAGGCTTGCGGGTTGGCGGGTTCTGAGGCCTCCAGCAGGCGCACATGCAGGTGGTTGTGCCGCTGGTTGACCCATTGCAGAGCTGGTTGCATGGCTTGTGGCGGCACCAGTATGCGCAGGCGCTGGCTGCCCAGCGCGCGCTCGATGGCCCCGCGCCAGGCTTGCTGGTTTTTTTGCACCTCTACCAGTTCGGCCACAAAGGGCAAGTCGTCGGGTGGCAGCTTGAGTTGCTCGGCCAGCGCGGCGCGGAAGACGGGGAACTCGGGCGGCAGGTTGGAGCCGGGGCGCTTGCGCACGGCATCCAGCTCGGATTGCAGGCGCTGTACTTCGGCGTGCGCGTTGCGCTCGGCGGCCACGGCCTCTTCGGTGGTGGCTTGCAGCTCCGCCTGGGCGGCTTGCAGTTGTTGCAGTGCCCCTTCGGCGTGTTGCTGGTGCTGGGCCAGCATGGCTGCGTTGAGGGGGCCGCTGCCGGATGGTCCCCGGTTCAGCCCCAGGTTGCGCAACAGCAGGTGGCAGTCCGCCAGGTGGGTTTGCTTTTGCGCCACCAGGGCTTGCTGGGTCAGCAGATGCTGCTCCAATAATTGAATGTCGCCACCGCCCGTGCTCAGGTACAGGCCATGCAGGTGCTGTTCACGGGTGCGGGCCTGGTCGAGTGCGGTGCGGGCTCCGGCCATGCCTTGCTGGTGCTGGGCAAGCCCGGCTTGCAGCTCGGAGCAGCGCGCACCCCACAGGCGCGTTCCTTGGACGGCAAACCATGGGGGCAGGGCGGCGTGCAGGTGGCGCCACTGGGTCAGGCGCTGGTGCAGTTGCTGCTCTTGCTGGGACATGTCGCGCAGGGGCAGCAGTGCCAGGTACTGGCGGTTGGCCAGCTCCAGTTCGGCGTGGATGGTGGCCAGCTCGTCAAAACTGGCCACCACCTTCAGGGCTTGCTCGTATTCGGCGTGGTCGTCCAGCACCAGGTCACGGAATATCTCGTCGATGCTGTTGAGCTGCTTCAAGCCCGCCGCGCGGTTGAGCAGCGTGAACGCGTTGGGGCCGACCTCGAAAAACCGCTGCAAACGGGCCAGGTAGGCCGATTTGCTGTTGAACATTTGCAGGCCATCGGTGCTTTTTTCCAGCTTGCTCAGGGCGCGTGCGCCGCCACGGTGGTGTTCTTCCAGCCACGCGTCCAGGTGGTGCCCGGTGCCACGGGCAAAGAACCAGCGCCGCATCAGGTCGGACACAGACGAGCTGCTGCCTTCAAACCACAACACGCAGCCGATCAGCACCACATCATCGGCCCCCTCCGTGCCCTGGCCATGCACCAGCTGCGCGGCCATGGCCGTGACACAGCGCCCGGAGCGGGCCAGGTGGTTGCTGTCGTCGCCCGCGTGGCCGGGGCCGGTGGCGCCGCGCACATACGACACCAGGTCGCGGTCACTTTCGTGCCCGCCGGTGGAGGCCAGGTTGTAGCGCGGGTTGGCGCACAGCAGGGTCATCAGCGCGTCGATCAGCGTGGTTTTGCCGCTGCCCGTGGGGCCAATGATGGCGGTGTTGCCCGCGTCAACGCTCACTTGGTGGCGGCCTGCAAACGCGCCCCAGTTGTACAGGTGCAGTTCAGCCAGGCGGTAGCCGTGCAGGGCACCTGGGTTGGGGATGGTGCTGTCAAGCGGCAGCTGTGTGCTCATTCGGGTTGCTCCGCCGCGGTTTGGCTGTGGGTGCCCAGTTCCCGCAGGCGTTGCAGCAGGGCTTGCAGGTTGTCGGGGTTGGCCAGATGGACGATCATGGGTCGGATGGTGAAGTTGTCCTGCGCATCGACCTTGGACACCACGCCGTGGTCGTGCAGGTTGTCCAGCAGGTTGAGCAGGCGCTTGCGCTCCTGCATGTCGCTGCCGGTGTGGCCCAGATAGATTTCCAGCTGGGGCAGCAGTCCGTCCAGCGCCAGCTGCACTGGCACGCCCAAGCCGTGCTCCTGTTCGCGCTGCAAAAACTCGCGCCGCAAAATGGCCAGCAGCAGCGATTGCTCCAGCGTCAGGCGCTGGCGGCGCACCAGGGGGTGGGTCCAGTCGTCTTCCTCGCTGTCGTCGGGCTGGTAGCCAGCGGCCACGGCCACAAAGGCCAGGCCACGCACGTCGTCCACTTTCACCTGCAAGTCCAGCGGCTCCAGCAGGGTGTTGACGCGCTCGGTGTCGGTGGCTATTTGCTGGAACAGTGGCTTTTTCAGCGCCCGCTCCAGCAGGCCCTGGCGCAGCAGCTCCTGCACAGCGCGGCGCAGGCTGGTTGGGGTGGTAGTTGGCGCAGCGGTGTCTCCAGATGGATTTTGCAGTTTGTGTGCATCTGAATCCATAGCTGTCTGTGCTTGTATATCAAGCACTGGAGGGGTTTTTTGTTCAAAATATGTGGCGCTGGCCCACTGGTCGAAAAGGTCGGGCGGATTGGCGGCGGATGACATGGCGGCAAGGTGGGGCGTTCAGACAACAGGGACGAGAGGGGTGCGATGGCTGTGCAGCAAGGCGAGGGCATCAAAGCTCGGTGGCCACCGCTTGCACGGCTTGCAGCGCCAGCCTGACACGCGGCACGGTGAAGCGCCAGGGCTGGTTGCCGTGCGCGAGGGTGATGTGTTCCGGCGGGCCGTCCTCAAACGGTACCCCGGCCTCGCGGGCCAGTGCCAGCCACAGGGCCAGGGTTTCCAGGTCGTGTTCGTCGGGTGGCAGGGCCTGGGCCAGCTCGGCCAGCGTCAGTGGCTGGTCTGTCTGGGCCAGCAGGGCAAGGGTTTTTTCCAGCAGGGCCTGGCGGTCGAGCCCCTCGAATGCCTGCCAGAACTCATCGTCCACCTGGTCAAGACTGGTGTAACGGGTGGTCAGCAGCAGCTCGGACTCGCCCCCGCCGTCCAGCGACTTGATGCGCAGCCGCTCGATCAGTGGCAGACCCGCCAGCGCGATGCCCAGTGGTGGCAGGGGCGCGGGCTGGCGGCGTGTGGCCTGGCGTTGCCAGTCGATGTGCAGGGCCTGTTGCAGGATGTCGTTCAGCAGTTGGCCCACGCGCTGGTTTTCAGCGGCCTGGCCGGTTTTCATGAACTGGCTCACCTCGCGCTCGCTGCGGGCGCGCACGGCCTGCACCACCTTGGCTTCTTTGATGAGCTGCATCACCAGCAGGCTCATTTCGCCACGCTGCAAGTCGTCCAGCGCCTGTGCGGCTGCCGGGTGCGCCACGATGGCGCGGATGTGGTGGCGCATGGCGGTCAGCTCGCTCTCATGGTCAAGCTGCTGCTGAAAGCTCTCGAACACGCGCCCCTCCTGGGTGTTGAGCAAGGTGTTGTGCCCCTCCAGCAGCTGGTCCACGACCGCGCCCCTGTGGTGTTGTGCACCGAGGATGGCCTGGCGCAGCGTGCGGTCGGCCTCGCGCCAGGAGTCTTCCACCCGTCTGAAGTCTGCCCGCAGGCTGGTGGCCAGCACATACAGGTCGCGCATGGCTTCCACCGCCTGCGCCTCGGTCAGCGTGGGCACATGGCCCGCCTGCACATCGGCCAGTTGTTGCTGCAAGTCGTTGATGCGGCGCTGCAAGTGGTCGGCGCGGCTGATGGGGTCGGGGTTGAGCGTGGCGGCCAGGTTGTCAATTTCGCGCTGCACCAGCCCCAGGCGCGATGCGGTGGAGGTCATCATGCGGTGGTCAAGCTGTGCCACAAACCGCAATGCCGATTTGAGTGCATCGGTTTCATGCACGCGCCCTTCGCGCTCGGTCACCAGGGAGCGGCGTATCCACTCGCGCAGCTCGCGTCGGGCCTGTGCGGCCACGTCAGACAGGTCAATCTCAAAGTCGGGCTGGTTGGCGTGGGCGGCCAACATGTCGGCCAGGGCCTGCACGGCTGTGTCAAACGGGACGCCATCGCGCTGGTGCTCAAACAGTGCATCCAGACAGCTCAACATCAGCGGTGCCCGACGCGATGCCAACAGCACCCAAGCCGGGTGTTGCTGGCGGGCGCTGATGAATTTCTGGGTGCGTTGCTGGTTGAGGCTGGACATGGCCACTTTCAAGCCGTGGAGGCCAACAGGCAGGCCGCCGCCAGCGGGTTCATCACTTCCACGCCATCGCGCATGGGGTAGGCCTCGGGCACAGGGGCCACCAGCAGTTTGCGTGTGGCACCCACATCGGCCGCTGCCAAATAGAAGCCTTTGGATACGGTGGGTGCTGACGAGCGTTTGACTTCCACCACCCATGTCTGGCCATTGCGCAGTTGCAGCACCAGGGCGGCCTCTGCCCCGTGGCTGGTGCGGTAGAAGCTGGCCTGCGCCTGCGGGGCTGCGGCCAGCAGTTGTTCGATGACAAAGCCTTCCCAGCTGCTGCCCGCCACGGGGTGGCCCAGCACATCGTCCAGCGTTTGCAAGCCCAGCAGGGCGTGCACCAGGCCGCTGTCGCGCACATACACCTTGGGCGAGCGCACCAGGCGTTTGCCCACGTTGCCGCTCCAGGCGGGCAGGCGGCGCACCAGCATCAGGTCGCACAGCAGGTCGATGTAGCGGGCCACGGTTTGGCCGCTGATGGCCAGAGATGCAGCCAGTTTGGATGCATCCAGCAGCTCGCCCTGGTTGTGGGCCAGCATGGTCCACAGGCGGCGCAGCGTGGTGCTGGGGATGCGGGGGCCCAGCGCGGGAATGTCTTTGTCGAGGTAGGTGGCCATGAACATGTCGCGCCAGCGCAGGCTGGATGCGTCGTCAGCGGCCAGAAACGACAGCGGAAACCCGCCGCGCACCCACAGGCTGTTCATGTCGGTGGGGGCGGTGCTGGGTGCAAACACCTCGCGCAGCTGGAGCGGAGGCAATTCCAGCTGCGCCACGCGGCCTGCCAAGCTCTCGCTGGTTTGTTGCAGCAGCACGCCCGATGCCGAGCCCAACAGCAGGTACTGGCCCGCCGTTTCGCCGTCGCGGCGGCGTTGATCAATGACGGACCGCAACACGGCAAACAACTCGGGCTGGCGTTGCACTTCGTCCAGGATCACCAGTTGGTGGCGGTGAGCCTGCAAGAAGGCCTCGGGGTCATCCAGCTGGCGCTGGGCCGAGGGCAGCTCCAGGTCCAGGTAATACGCGTTGGGGTGGTGGCTTTTGGCTTCGAATGCCAGCGTGGTTTTGCCCGCCTGGCGTGGGCCGAGCAGCACCACGGCGGGAAACTGGGCCAGCAAGTCGGCCAGAAGGGGTTGGGCTGAGCGCGCAAACATCCGTGTATTTTAATTATTGATTGGTAAAAATGCACGGTTAAAGAGTGTCTTTACTTGGCATGTCAACCCACGTCCCTTCACTGGCTGATTTCGCGCAACTTGTCCATCACATCGGGCGCGTCCCACACCGCGCCGGTGTTGATGCTGTAGCGCACCCTGCCTGTGCGGTCGATCAGAAAGCTGCTGGGAAAGGCATACACCTTCCAGGCTTTGGACACATCGCCGGTGCGGTCCATCAGCACCGGGAAGTCCATGGGCACCTTTTTGCGGAAGGCGTTCATGATGGCATCGGTGTCTTTGTACGACACGGAAACAATAGCAAATCTTTCTTTATCCATGAGCGCCAGGGCCCGATTCATGCTTGGAATTTCTTCCACGCAGTGTGGGCACCAAGTGGCCCAGAAGGTCACGAGCAGGGCTTTGCCCGCGTGGTCGCGCTTCAGGTCCACTTCTTTTCCGTCAATGCCTGTCAGGCGGATGTCTTGCAGGTTCACGCCATCCACGGGCACGAGCCCGGCGGCGATGGTGCTTTGGGGCTCGGTGCTGGCGTCGTAGGGTGGCAACTGCGCCACCTGAAAGCCCTTGCTTTGGCGTTCTTCGCGCATGGCTTTGGCGGCATCGGTCAGCAACTGGGCGGTGTGGGCTGACATGGCGCGGATGTTGTCGTACTTGTAAATGCCGTCGGTGGTGGCGGCCACGCGCTCCAGACGCACCAGGCTGCCGCCTTCGCGCAGGGCAGCCAGGGTTTCGTCAATGGTGTTGGCCTGCGCGCCCAGCTCGGGCTGCACCACGGTGATGGGCAGTGCTGTTTGGCGTGCAATGGGAAACAGCACGCGCTCGCGCCCGGCCACGGGGGTGTTGACGTACAGGCTGGGGTACAGCAGCACCACATGAGCCAGCTTGGCGCGTTCGGCCTCGCTGGCCTGGGCTTGCCACTGGCGCAGGCCGCGCAGCAGGGGCACGCTGGCCACGTCCATGGTGATGAGGGTGATGCTGGCAAATTGTTTGCCGGCCTCGGCCAGCAGCGGGGCCACAAAGTCGCCACTGTGGTTGCGCATGGCCACGCGGTCGCGCTCCATGAACAGGGCGTCGGGCGTGTCAATGAACCACACCGCGCTACTTGGGTGGGCGCTGGCCAGGTGCTGCATCAGCAGCGCGTCGCCGTTGTTGGGAACCGATGGCTCGCCCAGCAGCAAAAACAGGTGCGAGCCGTCTGCCTTGGCTTGCGGCTGAGCATGCACAGTCAGCGTGTCGGGGCCTGCCGTCAGCTGCAACTGCGGCAGGGCTTTGAACAGGTCGCGATCGTCGTACTTGTAAGCGGGCTCGGGTGTGGCGAGCTGACAGCCGCCGAGAATGAAGGTGAAGGCCACCAGCAGCATAGCGAGGCAGCCGCGCATGGGCCAGGAAGCGGAATGAACTTGCATGAAAAACACACCTTTCGGGGGTCGTGAGGCGTGCGCAGTCTAAATGGCACCACGCGCTCACCGGGCCACGTCACCGGCAGGCGGTTGAAGTGGCCGCTGAGGTGGCGCGACAGTGAGGGTGTCCGTTACGATTGGCGGAGTATCCGGAAAGCGCAAAGCACCCCATGACTCAGCCCCCACTGCCCGAAATTGATCTGAGCGAACTCAGGGTGGGGCACTACGTCATCCTCGACCTGGGGTGGATGGCGCACCCGTTTCCGCGCAGCAGTTTTCTGGTGACTGCAGAGCATGAGCTCGACACCCTGCGTTCGCTCAAACTCAGGCGGGTTCGCATCGATCCGAGCCGCAGCGAGCTTCCCGAAGACGCTTCAGCACCTCGGCCCCCACAGGCTGGGCAAGCTCCTGAGGCCCATCAAACACATGAAAATCCGACATCCAAGTCGCCTGGGCCGGTGGCCCTACCTGTGTCGCAGCCAACAACCGCCGCACCGTCGCTGGCAGACACGCACCGGGCGGCGCAGGAACGCGCCGAGCGGCATTTTCAGGAGGGCGCGCGCTGCTTCAAGTCGGTCGCCGGGCTGGTGGACAAGCAGCCTGAGGCGGCAGCAGCTCAGGCAGAGGCCTTCGTCAGCGGGCTGTTGACCGAAATGAGCAGCCACGGCGAGTCGGCCATTCGCCTGCTGGACCAGGTCATGGGCGACCGGCACGCGCAGCATGCGGTGAACGTGATGGTGCTGTGCCTGCTGCTGGGCAAAGCGGTTGGCCTGAGCGAGGCTGACCTGGAAGGCCTGGGCCAGGCGGCGTTTTTGCACGACGTGGGCAAGCTCAAGCTGCCCACGCCCGTGCGCAACCTCGACGAAAGCCTGACCCCAGCGCAGCGCAAGGCGTACGAGAGCCATGTGGCGCACGGGGTGGACATCGGCCGCAGCATGAAGCTGTCCAACCCTGTGCTTCAGGCCATGGCTCAGCACCACGAGGCAGTGGATGGCACGGGCTTTCCCACGGGCTGCAAGGGCGAGCGCATCAGCCGCCAGGCCCAGGTGCTGGCCCTGGTCAACCGCTATGACGGCCTGTGCAACCCCTGGAACCCCGCCCGCGCGCTGACCCCGCACGAGGCGGTGTCGCGGTTGTTTGCCAGCAGCCGCGCACGGTTTGATGCGCAGGTGCTGCAAGCCTTCATCCGAATGATGGGGGTGTACCCGCCGGGGTCCATCGTCTTGCTCACCGATGGTCGGTTCGCCCAGGTGCATGTGGTCAATGCATCGCGCCCGCTCAAGCCCACGCTGCTCGTGCACATGCCGGGCTTGAGCGACCAGCCGTTTCAGATCGTGGACCTGGCTCAATTGCCCGACGTGTCGGTGCAGCGCAGCCTGCGGGCCGACCAATTGCCTCGCGCGGTGCTGGACGATCTGGCTCCTCAGGCGCGCTACTGCTACTTTTTCGAGCGTGCGATGCAGGGCACGGGCAGCGAAGGGCAGGCCTCATGACCCACATCACCTGGCAAGCCCTGGTCGACAACCTGCTGGACGCCGTGCTGGTGGTGGAGCCCCACACCCAAGCCATCACCTTCGCCAATCGGGCCGCCGCCAAACTGCTGCAGGCGCAGGCCAGCGACGTGGTGGGGTCACCCGTGCTGAACTGGACAGACGACCTGCAAGACCATGTTTACTGGGAGACTTGGGCTGCAGAGGGCGAACATCCGCTGGAGTCGCAAACCACCGTGCGCCGCGCCGATGGGAAACAGGTGCCCGTGATCCGCAGAATCACGCCGCTGATGTTGTCGGACGGCGAGCGCATCGTGACGGTGTCGATGCGCGACATTGCCGACGCAGAGTCGAACCGGCTGCGGCTGGAAGAGCTGCTGGCCGAGCTGCGGTCGGCACTTGATTCGTCGTCAGACGGCATCCTGATCACCGACCTGCACGGGCACATCCGCGCCTTCAACCACAACTTTGCAGCGCACTGGGATGTGCCGCAGGCCATGCTGACCCGTTCCGACGAAATCCAGGTGTGGGAACACCTGCAGGAGAAGGTGTGCGATGCCAACAGCTTTTTTGCCAGCCGCCAGGAGTTGGAGCGCAACCCGCTGATGGAGTGCGACGACTTGGTGATGCTGAAAAGCGGGCGCATGCTGGAGCGCCATACCGGCCCGCAGATGGCGCGTGGGCGCCCCATTGGCCGCCTGTATGTGTTTCGCGACGTGACGTCGCGCACGGCAGCAGACGCCAAGCTGCGGCTGGCAGCCAAGGTGTTCGATTCCAGCCTGGATGCCATTGTGGTCACCGGTGCCGACCGGTGTGTGGTGGCGTGCAACCCTTCGGCGCTGCGCCTGACCGGCCAACAAATACACGAGCTGGAAGGCGGATTGGTGGACAACTGGTTTGCCGAAGTGAAGCGCGAGGGCCTGTTTGCCGCCGTTCAGGAATCGCTGAACCTGCGGGGTGCCTGGGAGGGCGAGCTGACGCTGTCGCGCAGCAGCTGCGCCGAAGTGCTGCTGCTGGTGTCGTGGGTGGTGCTGCGAGATGAATTGGGGCAGGTGCAGCACACGGTGTTGTTTGCCAAGGATTTGTCGGAACGCATGGAAGCGCAGCGGCGCATCGAACAACTGGCCTATACCGACCCGCTCACCGGGCTGCCCAACCGCCTGATGTTGGGCGAGCGTGTGGGCCACGCCATTTCGCATGCGCCGCGCAGCGGCAACGGTTTTGCCGTGATGTTTCTGGACTTGGATCGGTTCAAGAGCATCAACGATTCGCTGGGCCACCTCTTTGGCGACCAGGTGCTGCAAGAGGTGGCCACGCGGCTGGGGCGTTGCCTGCGGTCGTCTGACACGTTGTGCCGCCTGGGGGGCGACGAGTTTGTGATCCACCTGCACGACGCGGGCCGTGACGCCGCCGATGGCACGGCACAGCGCATCATCGCTGCCATCGGTCAGCCTGTTCAGGTGGGGGAGCTGCAGTTTTCCCTGAGTTGCAGCATCGGCATTGCGCTGTACCCGCAAGACGGGCAGAACCTTGACGAACTGGTGCGCAGCGCCGACACCGCCATGTACCAAGTCAAGGAGCGCGGCAAGGGTCACCACCGCTTCTACCAGGCCGACATGAACGCCGACCTGCTGGAGCGCGTGCAACTGGACCACGCCATTCGCCAGGGCCTGGCCCGCGCAGAGTTTGTGTTGCACTACCAGCCGCGTGTCGATGTGTTGACCGGTGCCATCGCGGGCTGCGAGGCCCTGATGCGCTGGCAGCGGCCAGGGCATGGGCTGGTGTTGCCGGGCGATTTCATTGCTGTGGCGGAAGAAACGGGCTGCATCGTGCAGATGGGCCGCTGGCTGGCCGAAACGGCCACCGCCCAGGCAACGCAGTGGCTGAATGCCGGGCGCGAGTGTCAGGTGGCCATCAACGTGTCTGCGCTGGAGTTTGCGCAGCCCGACTTCGTGCAGCAGGTGGCCGGTGTGCTGCAACGCTCGGGCCTGCCCGCGCACCTGTTGGAGCTGGAGCTGACCGAGTCCATCCTGATCCGCGATGTGAACGAGGCGCAAGCCAAGCTGCACGCCTTGCAGGCCCTGGGGGTGCACCTGTCGCTGGACGATTTTGGTACCGGTTACTCCAGCCTGACCTACCTCAAGCGCTTTGTGGTGCACCGCATCAAAATCGATCGCAGTTTTGTGCAGTCATTGCATGACAACACCACCGATCAAGCGATTGTCGAAGCCATTGTGCGCATGGGAGGTGGTGGCCGAGGGTGTGGAGCACGCACCGCAGCTCGAATGGCTGCACACCATCGGTTGTGATCAGTACCAGGGCTTTTTGTACTCCCGCGCCGTGCCGGCTGCCGAAATGGCCCGCTTGCTGGGGCTGGCACACAGCGATGCACCCGATGCGTGACGGCTACCGGGCATTGGTCATCGGGTCAACGGGTGCCATCGGCCAGGCGTTTTGCCAGGCACTGCAAAACGATGCACGCTGCGCAGAGGTGGTACCCCTGTCACGCACGCACTCGCAACCCTGGGATCTGCGGGATGCCGCCAGCCTGGCCGCCTTGCCATCTGCGCTGAGTGGTCCGTTTCACCTGGTGGTCGATGCCACCGGCGCGCTGACGCTCGACGGGCGCGGCCCTGAAAAGCGCCTGGCGGACGTGGATGCCGACGGCCTGGCCACTTGCTTGCAGGTCAACGCCATCGGGCCGTTGCTGATGTTGCGCCACCTCAGCCCCCTGTTGGCCCGCGGCGAGCGTGTGGTGTGGGCCAAGCTGTCTGCCCGCGTGGGCAGCATCGAAGACAACCATAAAGGCGGCTGGTACAGCTACCGCATGGCCAAGGCCGCATTGAACCAGGGGCTGCAAACGGCCGCCATCGAACTGGCCCGCCAGCGGCCCGAACTGGTGGTGGCTGCGTTGCAGCCGGGCACGGTCAGGTCGGCCTTGAGCCAGCCCTTTGTGGGTGACGCGGCCACTGCCCCTGTCGATGCTGTGGCAGGCTTGCTGGCCGCCATCGGCAAGCTGGTCCCCACGGGCCGTGCACAGTTTGTGGACCACGCCGGGCAGCCCGTTCCGTGGTGAGGCCACAGCCGATGTCGCACGGCTGACTCCAGCTGCGAAGGGCGGTCCGGACAATGCATGGCCCGTGCACCCTCCCCACCAACAGGTGAAGCCATGACCCCATCCCCCACAGCAGCGCCGACCCCGGCCCCAGCCAACCTGATGTCGGGCGACGCCTACCGCGAATCGCTGCGCGGCTACCACCCCAAGGTGTATGTGGACGGGCGAGAGGTGGCCAGCGTGGCCGACGAGCCCGCACTGCGCCCGGGTGTGAATGCGCTGGCCTTTACCTACGACTTTGCACTGGATTCAAAGTACGCCCCCATTGCGCTGGCCACGCAGGCCAGCCGCAACCTTGTGGTGCCCCGCATGCTGCACGTGAACGAGTCGGCCGGCGACCTGTTGAACAAGCTGGAAGCCGTGCGCGTGTTGTGTCAGGAAACAGGCTGCGCCCAGCGCTACCTGGCGCACGATGCCCTGAACGGCCTGGCGCAGGTGACGGCGCACATCGACGACGCCACCGGCAGCACCGAACACCGCGCGCGCTTTCAGGCCTACCTGGCGCATGTGCAGGACAACGACCTGTCGCTGGGCATTGCCATGACCGATGCCAAGGGCGACCGCAGTAAAAAGCCGCACCAACAGGCCAACGCCGACACTTATGTGCACATCGTGGAGCGCAGTGCGAAGGGCATCGTCATTAGTGGCACCAAGGCAATCGTCACGGGCGCGCCCTACATGCATGAATTTCTGGTCATGCCCAGTCGCAACATGGGGCCTGACGATGCCGACTTTGCCGTGTGCTGCGCGGTCCGGGTGGATGCACCGGGCATCACCATCGTGTCCCGCCCTGCCGGGCGGCCTGGTGAGAAGCTGGAGCATGGCGATGCGCTGTTTTCGCGCAAATACGGCCAGGCCACGGCCGTGGTGCTGTTCGACCAGGTGTTTGTGCCGTGGGAGCGCGTGTTTTACGCGGGCGACTGGGCACACAGCCAGGTGCTGACCTACAGCTACGCCACCCACCACCGCCACAGTTGCATTGCAGCGCGGGCCGGGTTTGGTGATTTGCTGATTGGGGCGGGTGCACTCATGTGCGAGGCCAACGGACTGGACCCCGCCACCAAGCACAACCTGCGCGAACCCATGGTGGAGCTCATCACCATCACAGAAGGGTTTTTTGCCTGCGGGGTGGCTGCCAGCGTGTATGCCACGGTGGATCCGCACAGCGGCACCTTCATGCCCGACCCCGTGTTCAGCAACATCGGCAAACTGCTGCTGGCCACCAAAATTTACGACATGCACCGCCTGGCGCACGAGGTGTCGGGTGGGCTCATCGTGGCCCTGCCCGGCCCGGACGAAGACCACAACCCGGCTACCGCTGCCAAACTGTCAGAGGTGTTGCAAGCCTCGCCCGACATCCCGTACGAAAAGCGCATTCAGACAGCGCGCTTCATTGAAGACCTGACGGCCTCGTACCAGGGCGGGTGGTACTCCACCATCAGCCTGCACGGCGGTGGCTCGCCCGCCGCCATGAAGCAGGAGATCTGGCGCAACTACCCCGTGGGCTCCAAGGTGGAACTGGTGGAACGCCTGTTGGAGCGCGGCGTGCTGCATGACGACAACCGCGCCATCACGCAAAACAGGCAACCCGGCCGCTGCTGCGAAACCGGCTGCACCACACCCGGCCAGCCGGTGATGGTGCCACTGCCCCAGACCGGGCAAGCCCACAAGGCCACCGAGTGAGTTCAACCGGGGCTTGGTGGGGCAGATTCCCAACCCATCAGTTGGTCCAGGTGGGTTTAGCAGGTGCAGGGCATCAATTTTTAGGCGGGGACGACTGCCGCAGCACATCCTCGTCGGTGGGTAACGCCGGTTCAGTTTCTGCAGGGGTGCCAGTGGTATCGATCTGATCAGACGCAAACAATTGCAACTGGTTGACCAGCGACACCACCACGGCCTGCATGGGTGCACTGACAGGGCTGGGCTTTTCGCGGCTCTTGAACGGGTGGGTGTCGATGGCCTCGTATCGACTCCCTTCAAATTCAATCACCAGCCGCACCCGAACCATGTCCCAGTTGCCTTGCTGGTGCTCGGTGAACCGCATCCACAGGCCCACCGCCACGTCCGACTCAAGCAGCCTCAGCGTTTGACCGCTCAAGCGTTTTTGGAGAGAGGCTTGAGCGGGGTGGGCTTGCACCTGGCGGGCGAACTCTGCCTGCAGGTAATCGAAAGGCCTGGGTTTGAACACCACATCACCCAGCCGGTAGCCATCGCGAGTGGCGACGTTGGTGGTTTGCAAGCCAGCACCACGCGCATCGTCCCAGCGCCAGTTCACCAACGGAGCGGTGGCATTGCCCAGTAGGTAAGGGTCTTGCTCACTGGGCCCCATCCACGCAAGTGCCGGGCCGCTCAACAGCGCTGCGCACACCCACAAGGACAGGTGGCGAAGCACGCGACTGCCGCAGAAAGCGCTCACTTCACCGTGTCAAACGTCGATGTTCCCGGCCCGCAGGGCGTTCTTTTCGATGAAGTCGCGGCGGGGTTCTACCTCGTCGCCCATGAGCATGGTGAACACGCGGTCGGCTTCGATGGCGTCGTCAATCTGAACGCGCAGCAGGCGGCGCACGTTGGGGTCCATGGTGGTTTCCCACAGTTGCTCGGGGTTCATTTCGCCGAGGCCTTTGTAGCGCTGGCGGGCGGTGACGCGTTCGGCTTCGCTGATGAGCCACTTCATGGCCTGGCGGAAGTCGGACACTTTCTCTTCTTTCTGCTTCTCGCCTTCGCCGCGCATGACCTTGCTGCCTTCGGCCAGCAGTCCACGGAAGGTCTGGGCGGCTTCGGCCAGGGCGGCGTAGTCGGCGCCGTGCACAAAGTCTTGCGTCAGCACGCTGCTCTTGATGTTGCCGTGGTGACGGCGGCTGATGCGCAGCAGCGGTTTGTCGGTGCGCACGTCGAATTCGGCGGTCACTTCGGCGGGCACGCCGGTGGTGTTGAGTTCGCGCAGCTTGGCTTGCAGGGCGGGGGCGCAGGCGGCGGCATCGTCCAGTGTGTCCAGGTTCAGGGCCACGCCGTCGGCAATGGCGCGCAGGGCTTCGGCGTCCATGAAGTTGCCCAGGCGGGCAATCACGGCTTCGGCCACCTGGTGTTTGCGGGCCAGGTCGGCCAGGGTGGGGCCGTCGAGCAGTTGGGGCGCGTCGCCACCGGTGCTCACACTCGCGTCTTTCAACGCAATGCGAAGCAAAAAGCCGTCCAGCGCAGGCCCATCCTTGAGGTATTGCTCTTCTTTTCCTACCTTGACCTTGTACAGCGGTGGCTGCGCAATGTAGATGTGGCCGCGGGCATCTGGCGGTAGAAGAAGGTCAGCAGCAGGGTGCGGATGTGGGCGCCGTCCACGTCCGCGTCGGTCATGATGATGATGCGGTGGTAGCGCAGTTTGTCCACGTTGAAGTCGTCAGACCCGCTCTTGCCCTTGGGGTCATATTCGTCGGTGTTGGTTTTGCCGATACCGGTGCCCAGCGCAGTGATGAGGGTGATGATTTCGTTGCTGGTCAGCAGCTTTTCGTAGCGGGCTTTTTCTACGTTCAAAATTTTGCCGCGCAGGGGCAAGATTGCCTGGAACTTGCGGTCACGGCCTTGCTTGGCAGAGCCCCCGGCGGAGTCGCCCTCCACCAGGTAGATTTCGCACAGGCTGGGGTCTTTTTCCTGGCAGTCGGCCAGTTTGCCGGGCAGGCCCATGCCGTCGAGCACGCCTT
>JAIFMP010000125.1 GCA_020048405.1 Hydrogenophaga sp. | reverse complement strand
ATCGTGCTGGTGGTCAGCTTTCTCAGCCTGGGGCTGCACCGCAACCCGAACGGGCGGGGTCTGCGCAGCTTCACGCTCGATGTGCGGCCCGGCCTGGTGGTGGGCATCACCATTCCGCTGGTGCTGGCTGTCACCTTTTTGGCCATGCATTACTGGGGCATTGGCCTGCACAAAATTTCGCTGGGCTCGCTGATCATTGCGCTGGGGCTGCTGGTGGACGACGCCATCATTGCCGTCGAGATGATGGTGCGCAAGCTGGAAGAGGGCTACACCATGTTTCGCGCGGCCACCTTCACCTGGGACGCCACGGCCATGCCCATGCTGACGGGCACGCTCATCACTGCAGCAGGTTTTTTGCCCATTGGCATGGCCAAGTCGTCGGTGGGTGAATACACCTTTGCCATTTTTGCGGTGACCGTCATTGCACTGGTGGTGTCTTGGTTTGCGGCGGTGGTGTTTGTGCCCTATCTGGGCGTGACGCTGCTGAAAATCAAGCCGCATTTGGGAGACACACACGAGGTGTTTGACGGCCCGCTGTACAGCTCATTCCGCTCACTGGTGAACTGGTGTGTCAAGCACCGCTGGCTCACCATCGGTGCCACGGTGCTCACGTTCGCGCTGGGGTTGGTGGGCATGGGCAAGGTGCAGCAGCAGTTTTTCCCCGATTCCAGCCGCCCTGAAATTCTGGTGGACCTGTGGTTGCCCGAAGGCAGCAGTTTTGCCGTGAACGAGGCGCTTGCCAAAAAGGTGGAGGCCCGCATGCTGGCCGAACCGGGCGTGAAAACCGTCAGCACCTGGGTGGGCTCGGGCGTGCCGCGCTTCTATTTGCCGCTGGACCAGACGTTTCCGCAAACCAACGTGTCGCAGCTCATCGTGGTGCCGCAGGACCTGAAGGTGCGCGAAAGCCTGCGCAAGAAAATGCCTGCGTTGCTGGCCGAGGAATTCCCCGAAATTCGCGGCCGCGTCAAGCTGCTGCCCAACGGCCCGCCCGTGCCCTACCCGGTGCAATTCCGCGTGGTGGGGCCTGACCCGGCAGTGCTGCGTGAACTGGCCGACGAGGTCAAAGCCGCCATGCGCGCCAGCCCCAACACCCGTGGGGTGAACGACAACTGGAACGAGTCGGTCAAGGTGCTGCGCTTGGAAGTGGACCAGGCCAAGGCCCGCGCCATGGGTGTGAGCAGCCAGTCCATTGCGCAGGCGGCTCGCACCATCCTCACTGGCGTGACGGTGGGGCAGTACCGCGAGGGCGACAAGCTGATCGACATCGTGTTGCGCCAGCCGCTGGACGAGCGCGATGCCATCAGCGATCTGGGCAACGCGTATCTGCCCACGGCCAGCGGCAAGAGCATTCCGCTGCTGCAAATTGCCAAGCCCACTTTCACCTGGGAGCCCGGTGTGATGTGGCGCGAAAACCGCGACTACGCCATCACCGTGCAGTCTGACGCCGTGGAGGGCATGCAGGGTGCCACCATCACTGCCGAGCTGTTGCCAAGCTTGCGCGGTTTGGCCAAGCAGTGGCAAGACCGAGGCCTGGTGGGTTACCGCGTGGACGTGGCTGGCGCTGTGGAAGAAAGCAGCAAGGGCTCGTCGTCCATCGCGGCGGGCATGCCCATCATGCTGTTCATCACGTTCACGCTGCTCATGCTGCAGTTGCACAGCTTCAGCCGCGCCATGCTGGTGTTCCTGACCGGCCCGCTGGGGCTGGCCGGGGTGGCCGGCGCCTTGCTCGTGCTGGACAGGCCGTTCGGCTTTGTGGCGCTGTTGGGCGTGATTGCCCTCATGGGCATGATCATGCGCAATTCGGTCATCCTCATTGACCAGATCGAGCAGGACCGCGCGCGGGGCGTACCTGCCTGGGAGGCCGTGGTGGAAGCGGCAGTACGCCGGATGCGCCCGATTGTGCTAACGGCCGCTGCGGCTGTGTTGGCCATGATCCCGCTGTCGCGCAGCGTGTTCTGGGGCCCGATGGCCGTGGCCATCATGGGGGGCTTGATTGTGGCGACCCTGCTCACCCTGCTGGCGCTGCCCGCCATGTACGCCGCATGGTTCCGGGTCAAGCCGTTGGCTGAGGCTAGAATCGTGGGTTGACCAAGTCGGGGCTGGGGTGCGGCGTTAGAGCCAAACTGCAGCCTTGGCAATGACCCGCGCGGGTGGCGAAATTGGTAGACGCACCAGGTTTAGGTCCTGACGGTGGCAACACTGTGGGGGTTCGAGTCCCCCCTCGCGCACCAGATTAATTTGTAGCATTAAACCCATGCTGAGTAAGCGGAAGCTGGGTATTTGTATCCATTTTTTAGGAGATTCCGATGGCCGTGACAGTTGAAACTCTGGAAAAGCTCGAACGCAAAATGACGCTCGCGCTGCCCATGAACACCATCAAGAACGAGGTGGAAACCCGCTTGAAGCGCATGGCTCGTCAGGTCAAGATGGACGGCTTTCGCCCAGGCAAGGTGCCCTTCAACGTGGTGGCCCAGCGATATGGCTATTCGGTTCACTACGAAGTCATGAACGACAAAGTGGGCGAGGCATTTGCCGTCGCCGCCAACGAAGCTCAGCTGCGTGTGGCCGGTACGCCCCGCATTTCTGAAAAAGAAGGCGGCGCCGACGGCGAAATGTTGTTTGACGCCGTGTTTGAGGTCTACCCCGAGGTGAAGATTGCCGACCTGTCGTCTGCCGAAGTGGAAAAAACCACCGCTGACGTGAGCGATGCCGCCATCGACAAAACCCTGGACATCCTGCGCAAGCAGCGGCGCACATTTGCCCAGCGTTCCATGGACTCTGGCGCCCAGGACGGCGACCGCGTGACCATCGACTTCGAAGGCAAGATCGACGGCGAACCCTTTGCCGGTGGCAAGGCCGCTGGCTTCCAGTTTCTGGTGGGCGAAGGCCAGATGCTGAAAGAATTTGAAGATGCCGTGCGCGGCATGAAGTCTGGCGAAAGCAAGACCTTCCCCCTGGGCTTCCCCGCCGACTACCACGGCAAAGATGTGGCGGGCAAAACGGCTGACTTCCTGGTCACGGTCAACAAAATCGAAGCAGCGCACCTGCCCGAAGTGAATGAGGCATTGGCCAAGACGCTGGGCATTGCCGACGGCACGGTGGACGGCCTGCGCGCCGACATCCGCAAAAACCTGGAGCGCGAAGTGAAGTTCCGCCTCCAGGCCCGCAACAAGCAGGCCGTGATGGACGCGCTGGTTGCCAAGGCTGAGCTGGATTTGCCCAAGTCCAGCGTGCAAGCTGAAACAGAACGTCTGGTGCAGGCCGCCCGTGCCGACCTGAAGCAACGCGGGATCAAAGACGCCGACACGGCACCCATTCCTGAAGAAATGTTCACCGCCCAAGCCGAACGCCGCGTGCGCCTGGGCCTGGTGGTGGCCGAGCTGGTGCGTGCCAACAACCTGCATGCCAAGCCCGAGCAATTGAAAGCCCACATCGACGAGCTGGCCGCTTCTTACGAAAAGCCTGCTGATGTCGTGCGCTGGTACACCACGGACGACCGCCGCATGGCTGAAGTGGAAGCCATCGTCATTGAAAACAATGTGACGGAATTTGTGCTGGCCAACGCGAAAGTGGTAGCCAAAGCCATTGGCTTTGACGAGCTGATGGGTCAGGGTTGATACATGTCCTTGCCCGTGGGCGCACGTGTGCGCACCGACGGGCGAGGATCTGGAAAAAGGGCGGCCTCAGTGCCGCCTTTTTTGATCGTTCGCCTTGCAACGCGGGTTCATGCCCACACCTGTCGGTCAGCCCGGTCAATTCGGTACAGTAGCGACATCACGCATTTGGAGAACACATGAGCGCATTGAACGTGGAAGCTTTGGGCATGGTGCCCATGGTCATCGAGCAATCTGGTCGGGGCGAACGCGCCTACGACATTTATTCGCGCCTGCTCAAGGAGCGCGTGATTTTTCTGGTCGGTCCGGTGAACGACCAGAGCGCCAATTTGGTGGTCGCTCAGTTGCTGTTTCTGGAAAGCGAAAATCCCGACAAAGACATTTCGCTGTACATCAACTCACCCGGTGGGTCGGTCAGTGCGGGCATGGCTATTTTCGACACGATGAACTTCATCAAACCCGACGTATCCACCCTGTGTACCGGTATGGCTGCCAGCATGGGCGCGTTTCTGCTGTCGGCAGGGGCCAAGGGCAAGCGGTTTTCCCTGCCGAACTCACGGGTCATGATTCACCAGCCTTTGGGCGGTGCCCAGGGGCAGGCCACAGACATCGAAATTCACGCTCGGGAAATCCTGCGTCTGCGCGGTGAGCTGAACAAAATGCTGTCCGAGCACACGGGCCAGCCGCTGGACAAAATCGAACGCGATACAGAGCGTGACTACTTCATGTCTGCCCAGGAGGCTCAGGCCTACGGCTTGGTGGACAAGGTGATCGCCAAGCGCGGCGCCCTTTGACCGGAACGTGGCTGTTGAAACTTGTTGTGTCCTGGCCCTTGACGGGCTGGGCGTTTGCCTTTTCTAGGGATCGATATGGCCGATAAAAAAGGCACTTCCAGCGAAAAAACGCTCTACTGTTCCTTCTGCGGCAAAAGCCAGCACGAAGTCAAAAAACTCATTGCGGGTCCGTCGGTCTTCATCTGTGACGAATGCATTGACCTGTGCAACGACATCATTCGTGACGAGTTGCCCGGCTTGGGCACCACCGAGTCGGCCAGTACCGACGGCTTGCCGATTCCTGCCGAAATCAAGCAAAACCTGGACAACTATGTCATCGGGCAAGAGGCAGCCAAGCGTGCTTTGGCGGTGGCGGTTTACAACCACTACAAGCGCTTGCGCCACAAAGAGAGTGCCAAGAAAGACGACGTTGAACTGGCCAAAAGCAACATTTTGCTGATCGGCCCCACAGGCTCTGGCAAAACGCTGTTGGCTCAGACGCTGGCGCGCATGCTGAACGTGCCCTTCGTGATGGCCGATGCCACCACACTCACCGAAGCGGGTTACGTCGGTGAAGACGTGGAAAATATCATTTCCAAACTGCTGCAAACCTGCAACTACGATGTTGCCAAGGCGCAGCAAGGCATCGTGTACATCGACGAGATCGACAAAATCACCCGCAAGGCGGACAACCCGTCCATCACGCGGGATGTGTCGGGCGAGGGTGTGCAGCAGGCGCTGTTGAAGATGGTCGAAGGCACCATGGCGTCCATTCCGCCCCAAGGTGGCCGCAAGCACCCCAATCAGGATTTCCTGCAGGTCGACACCACCAACATCCTCTTCATCTGCGGCGGGGCTTTTGCCGGGATTGAAAAAATCGTCGAAAACCGGACCGAGGCGTCGGGCATTGGTTTCAGTGCCGCTGTCAAAAGCAAAAAGCAGCGCAGCCTCTCTGAATCGTTCAAAGAAATTGAGCCAGAAGATCTGATCAAGTTTGGGTTGATTCCTGAGTTGGTGGGGCGTTTGCCCGTGGTCGCTGCACTGGACGAGTTGACTGAAGACGCGCTGGTGGACATCCTGACGCAGCCCAAGAATGCGGTGGTCAAGCAGTTTTCCAAACTGCTTGCTCTGGAGGGCGCCGAGCTGGAAGTTCGACCTTCAGCGCTCAAGGCGATTGCGCGCAAGGCGCTGGCACGCAAAACCGGCGCCCGCGGTTTGCGTTCGATCCTGGAGCAGGCGCTGATTGACACCATGTTCGACCTGCCAAGCTCGCAGAACGTTGAAAAAGTGGTGGTGGATGACTCCACCATCGAAGATGGCAAGCCGCCTCTGCTGGTGTACCGGGAAGTGGCCAAACAGGCCTGAGCGGACGCCGTTTTGGCGGTTTGCGACACATTTTGAAAGATCGTTCCATGTCTGGACAAAAGATATTGCCCCCCACGCCGGTTGACTTGCCGTTGCTGCCACTGCGTGACGTGGTTGTGTTTCCGCATATGGTGATTCCGTTGTTTGTGGGGCGTCCCAAAAGCATCAAGGCATTGGAATTGGCCATGGAGGCCGAACGCCGCATCATGCTTGTGGCGCAAAAAGCGGCCGCAAAAGACGAACCGTCTGCTGCTGACATGTTTGAAATGGGTTGTGTGGCCACCATCCTCCAGCTCCTGAAGCTGCCTGATGGCACCGTGAAAGTGCTGGTGGAAGGACTGCAGCGGGCAAAAGTCACCCAAGTGCTGGAGCATGAAACCCACTTCACGGCCGACGTCCTTCCCTTGGATGCTGCTGTTGAAACGGGTGCCGCCAAAGCCGCGGAACTTGAAGCGTTGCGTCGCGCAGTCATGCAGCAGTTTGACCAATACGTCAAACTGAACAAGAAGATTCCTTCGGAGATCCTGACATCCATTGCCAGCATCGAGGATCCCGGTCGTCTGGCTGACACCATTGCTGCTCACCTGCCGCTCAAGCTGGAGTCCAAGCAGGAGGTGCTCAGCCTCGACCCCGTCATCAAGCGCCTGGAGAACCTGTTCGAGCAGCTCGAGCGTGAAGTCGACATCCTGGCGGTAGACAAGAAAATCCGTGGCCGTGTGAAGCGGCAAATGGAAAAGAACCAGCGCGACTTCTACCTGAACGAGCAAGTCAAGGCCATTCAGAAAGAGCTGGGCGATGGCGAGGACGGGGCCGACCTGGAAGAGATCGACAAAAAGATCAAAGCCGCCAAAATGCCAGCCGAGGCGCGCAAAAAGGCCGAGGCAGAGCTGAAAAAGCTCAAGTTGATGTCTCCCATGTCGGCAGAGGCGACGGTGGTTCGCAACTACATCGATGTTCTGACCGCACTTCCCTGGAGCAAAAAAACCAAGATCAAGCACAACCTTCTGCACGCGGAAGAGGTGCTCAATGCCGATCACCATGGTCTGGACCGGGTCAAGGACCGCATCCTAGAATACCTTGCGGTGCAACAGAGGGTTGACAAGGTCAAAGCGCCCATTCTGTGCTTGGTAGGGCCTCCGGGTGTGGGCAAAACGTCACTGGGTCAGTCTGTGGCGAAGGCCACTGGGCGCAAATACGTGCGCATGGCTCTGGGTGGCATGCGTGACGAAGCTGAAATCCGTGGTCACCGACGCACCTACATCGGGGCCTTGCCCGGCAAGGTTCTGCAAAGCCTGACCAAGGTTGGGACACGGAATCCACTGTTCCTGCTCGATGAAATTGACAAGCTGGGCACCGACTTCCGGGGTGATCCATCCAGTGCTTTGCTGGAGGTGCTGGACCCCGAGCAAAACCACGCGTTTGGTGACCACTATGTTGAGGTGGATTTCGACCTGAGTGACGTGATGTTCGTCGCCACTTCCAATTCGATGAACATCCCGCCCGCGCTGCTGGATCGGATGGAGGTGATCCGTCTGAGTGGTTACACCGAGGACGAAAAAACCAGCATCGCCATCAAATACCTTCTGCCCAAACAGTTGACCAACAACGGACTGAAGGCAGGCGAGATGGAGGTGCAGGAAGACGCCGTGCGCGACATCGTCCGCTATTACACCCGCGAAGCCGGCGTGCGCTCGCTTGAACGGGAAATTTCCAAGATCTGCCGCAAAGTCGTGAAGGGGCTGCTGCTCAAGAAATACAGCCCCACCGTGACGGTGTCTGCGGAGAACCTGGCTGATTTCCTGGGGGTTCGCAAGTTCACCTTCGGGCGCGCAGAGCAACAGAACCAAGTGGGGCAGGTGGTGGGCTTGGCGTGGACGGAAGTTGGCGGCGATTTGCTCACCATCGAGGCTGCGCTCATGCCTGGTAAGGGCGTCATCACGCGCACCGGTTCGCTGGGTGATGTCATGAAGGAGTCCGTCGAGGCGGCCCGCACGGTGGTGCGCAGCCGGGCCAAGGCCCTGGGCATCAAGGATGAGTTGTTCGAGAAGCGCGACATCCACATTCACGTGCCCGATGGTGCAACGCCCAAAGACGGCCCCAGTGCCGGTGCCGCCATGGCCACTGCGTTGGTGTCTGCGCTCACGGGTATTCCGGTCAGAGGTGATGTGGCGATGACGGGTGAAATCACACTTCGCGGCGAAATCACGGGCATTGGCGGGCTGAAGGAGAAACTGCTGGCCGCGCTGCGCGGAGGCATCAAGACCGTCCTGATTCCGGAAGAAAACCTCAAGGACCTGGCTGATATCCCCGAAAACGTCAAAAGCTCTCTGGATATCGTGGCTGTCAAATGGATTGACAAAGTCTTGGCTGTTGCATTGGAGCGCCCGCCCGTCCCGCTGACAGATGAGGAGTTGGTGGTGGTTTCACCGGCTGCTGCCGGTGACTCTGCGACAGTGACGGATGTCAGGCCGCATTGATGTGGTGAAGCGGCTTGCGAAGCCCGTGAATTTCGGGCTATAATCGTGACTTCAGCAAATGCGCTGATATGCGGGATTAGCTCAGTTGGTAGAGCGATACCTTGCCAAGGTATAGGTCGAGAGTTCGAGTCTCTTATCCCGCTCCAAATTCACAAAGGGAAGCCTGTGCTTCCCTTTTTTGTGGAAAGTCTGTGAAAGACAGCAGGGCGCGATAGCAAAGCGGTTATGCAACGGATTGCAAATCCGTGGAGCCCAGTTCGACTCTGGGTCGCGCCTCCAACAATCCCCAATAGAATCAGACACTTAGACGGCCCCATGTGGGCCGTTTCTGCTTTTACACCCTCAACTCTGGCTAGGAATGGCTGGCGATGCTACCGCGATGGGTAGCAATGCTACCGATGGACGGATGCCTTTGTCCGTCTAGCCCGGTTGTGCTGGCGTAGGATGTGGCGATGGCAGCCATTACCCAGCGTGGGAATCGGTGGCAGATTCGGGTTAAACACCGGCTGTTGCCCAAGCCCTATTTCGACACCTTCCCCACCGAGGGGGAGGCGCGCGCCTATGCGCAGCAGCTTGAGGCCATGCTGGACCGGGGCATCGTGCCCATGGAATTGCTGGACACGGAAAAGCGTGGCTCCGACCCGCTGTTGGCCCGTGTGCTGGAGGCCTACATGGATTCAGGCTCTGCCTCGTCAAACATCGCCCCAAGCTCGTCCATGGTAAACGGCTTATCTGGCTCGGCATCGGTCTTACCCTCATTGGTGAGGGGAACATCTTGCGCCGTTTGGGCGGGGTTGTTTCCCGCTTTGGGCGGGGTAATTTCAGGCTTTGGGCGGGGTAAGGCTGGTGTTTCGCCGGGGTTTACGCCTGCTGCTGGCGCTTCTTGTCGTTGCGTTTCTGTTTGCTGGGCTTGAGGGGCTTGAGTGCCATCGAGTACTCCTGTGGTTGAAGGTTGGGCTGCAGGGGTCGCAATGGGGGTTGCAGCCACTGGCGCTGGAGCTGGTGATGCTGCGCGTTCCGTCGCCTTTTTCAGCCCAGATGTGTAGAGCTTGGCCTTGCCAGCCGCTTCCTCGAAAGAGTTGCCACGGGCAACCACCTTCTCGTTCGCATCCAGCACATCGAACTCATTGCCACTCTGGAACATGAAAAGCGGCTGCTCTTTGTCGTCGAACGAAGCCACCATTGGATAGTCGCCAAATGGAAACTCGTTCATGGCCCAGCCAGAACTCTTCAGCTTGCTTTCGGATTGCTGCTGTTCCTGGGTGTCCTGCTCCTGCTGGGCGGTGGCCTGGGCAGCTGCCTGCATGCTGGGCGTTGCATCGCTATCCACGGCGGTGACTGCTGCGGCGCTCAGTGGCCCAGCGCTTGGGTTCAAGCCCATCTGCTCTGATGGCTTGGGCGGCGCTGGCGGGGCCATCAGGGTTTGAAGTGCGGCCTGCTTTGCCTCTGGCGTGGTGCCCGGGGCGAGCGGGCGCGGTGCCGCCTTCATGTCGGCCACCCAGTCGTCAGCCCAGGCGGCAGAAATGGCACTCAGCCGCTGCGCTCCAATCTGGTCCTTCAGCATGGCCAAGGTCGGCATGTCGGTGGGCGCGGCAGCAGCAGAGGCAACTGCCCAAGACACAGGGGTAACTGACCAAACAGATTCAGCGGAGCAGCCTGGCACTACGGGTGAAGGGGCCGGGGTATCCCAGCCGATACCGCCGAACATTGAAGCGCGCAAACGCAACCTGGCCACGCTCAAAGGCCGGATGATGGCCGGGCGCACAGGTGCAGCAACCACGGCGAATGATGGTGCCCTCACAAATGAGGGGACCACAAAAGCCGAGCCAAGCCTGGACGACATGCTCAAGTCGGTGAATGACGAGCTGGACAACCAAGGCAGCGTAAAGAATGCAGCCACACGCGCCAAGCGCGACCAGATTCGCAAAGCCATTGCGGAGCGCGACTTCCCTGATGTGCTCAAGGCAGTTGACGGTGACGTTGACACCGCCGAGGCCATCAATCAGGCGCTTCAGTTTGCCGGTGACGAGCCACGGGCAAAGGTTGTTGAGCGCGCACTGAAGAACCGAGGCATCACTGACGAGTACCGCAAGCGCTGGGGTGAGCGACTGGCACCGACTGAGAGCGCAGCCGATCCACTCCCGCAAACAGATATTCGCTTGGGCGACAAAGTGATGATTGATGGCAAGCCGTTCACCGTGACGCAAGGCGTTGATGGCGGCGTTGCTGTTGAAAGCGATTCCGCCGACTTGGGTAACGGCGTTACTGGTGGAACCACTCGAATCCTGAAGGGAGACGATGCGATCCGAGCCAAGATAGAGGCTGACAAAGCTGGCTTGAACGGTGACAACGATGTCGGCCAGCAATGGAACCGGTCAACAACCGTCGAGCGTGAAGGCCTGCACTGAAGAAGGCCACCGGTGACGAGGCACTTGACCGGGCGTTGAAGAAGGCGGCAGAGGACGGCATTGTGTCGCCACAAGAGGTGTTCCAGTTGCAGGCTCAGGCCGCAGGACGCGCTACTCTGAAAGCCGGTGACGGTACCAATATGGGCGATGCCATGGCCACGGCCAGCAACGCATTGTCCAAACTGGGTATTGCGTGGGGGCAACTGTTTGGCCTGGCTGAACAGTTCAACCGGCGCACAACCTTCATTGCTGCCTACCGCACTGCGATGGAGCAGGGCATGGACGATCCGGCAGCGTTTGCAGAGCGCGCCATCAGCGAGACGCAGTTCATCTACTCCAAGGCCAACAAGCCACGGTGGGCAGCCGTGCCCCGGCTGACTTGCCCGAGCCCGACGACGCAGACGACGCCAGCGCACAGCGCGGAGTGCTGCAGTGACCGTGCCCACCGTGCGCCTGGTGCGCGGCCCCAGCACCGATCAAGGCACCTTTGGACGCCTGGTGTTCGGTGGCCAGGTGCTGCACACCACCGAGCTGCCCTGGCGCAACAACGCCCGGCAGATGTCTTGCATCCCGCCCGGCGCGTACACCTGCGCCCTGGTCAACAGCCCCAAGTTTGGCCGCGTGTACGGCGTGGCCAACGTGCCAGGCCGCAGCCATGTGCTCATTCACGCGGCCAACGTGGGCGGCGACACCACGCTGGGCTGGGCCACACACCTGCACGGCTGTATTGCCCCCGCTGAAAAGCTGGGGGCCATCCGCATTCCATCCGGGCGCATGCAGCGCGCCGGGCTTGTCAGCCGCCCAGCACTGCGCCGCCTCATGGCGTGGGCAGGCGGGCAACCCTTCACACTGGAAGTGAGCAACGCATGATCACCGCACTTTTATCCCTGCTGGGCAGCAGCGCCGTAGGCTCCATCATTGGTGGCGTGTTTGCCTTTTTGAACCGCAAGGCTGACATCGAGGCCAAGCGCATCGACCACACCCACGAGCTGGAATTGCGCAAAGCCGACATGGAACTGGCCAAGCTGGAAGCCGAGGGCAGGCTGCAGGTGGCCATGGTGGAGGCAGACGGCGCAGCCGAGGCCGCCCGCATGGTGGCCATTGGCCAGGCCCACCAGGCCGATGCGCTGGATGCCGCCCAAATCAAAGCCGCAGGCAAAACTGGCGGGCTGTTGCTGGTGTTGACAGATGTGTTTCGCCGCCTCATTCGCCCGGTCATCACCGTGGCCCTGGTGGGCGCAGCGGTGTGGCTGAATTGGGTGCTGATTGAGCGCATGGGCCACGGCTGGGCAAACCTCAGCCCCGCTCAGCAATACGATGCCGCAATGCAGGCCTTCGCATGGATTACCGGCCAGGCCAGCGCCGTTTTGGGCTACTGGTTTGTTTCCCGTGGCAACACCGGGCGCTGAAAGACACACATGAACGACAAAATCAGCCCCATCGCAAGCACTGCCCCCACCACCATGTTCGTGCTGGACGGTATTCCCTACCTGCCGCACTACGTCCGGCCCGGCACCTATGTCGCCCCGGGTGGCGCGACCATGAGTGAAAAGCGCCTCGTTGAGTCGCGGGCCACCGCCAAGACCTTGATGCTGTGGCCGCGCCGCTGGGAACCGTCGATACAATCCCCGTAATGGTCACGCGCAGTCTGCGCATGGTTGCGGTAGCACGATTCCGAAGCGCTGTAAGCCCGTGATTTATAAGGCGAATATCTGACCTGTTCGCCTTGCAAATCCGTCTAGCCCGGTTCGACTCCGGGTCGCGCCTCCAAATGCCTCACCGACATCAACCCCAGGACGAAAGTTGCTGGGGTTTTTTGTTCCACAATGTGACCATGCCTCGATGGTGAAATTGGTAGACACAGCGGACTTAAAATCCGCCGCTTTCCTGAAAAGGGGCGTACCGGTTCGACCCCGGTTCGAGGCACCACCGAATGAATTGCGCCTGGTTGTTTGAAACAGGTCAATGGAGAAATTGCGATGATGTACAACGCCCCGTTTGAAATCCACGTGCATGGCGATGTGCCTTTGCGTCCCGATGTGGCCTTGCCTGCCGTTCAGGAGGCGCTCAAGCCGCTCTGGACATACGCCGGCGCGACTTCTTTGGCCATGGGTGCCCGCAGCAGCTATGAGGAAGAGCCCGGTATCCGGTTCAATGCCAAGGAACACATGCTGCAGATCTGCTGGACCGTTCCGGGTGATGAGGACTTCCGTCAGGTCATGGAAGAGGCTTGCATGGGGTTGAACGACATTGCCGCCTCGGGCGCACCGATCGAGGTGTCTTTCTACGATGCGGAGTTCGACGGCGAAGAAGGCGAGGAGCCGGAAGGTGAGTCGCGTGACGACTTCATGATGTGTTTCGTCGGCCCCACGCCTGCAGCCATTTTGCAGGTGCAGCGCGACATGCTGGTGCAGGACGTGGTGCACCTGATGGAGCGCCACTTCGAGGCCAATGAACTCGAACCCGTGGTGCAGGCCATCGACCAGTTGTTCACCAACCGTTTTGATGCACTGGTCAACTCCATGCAACTGGGCAAGCCACCCAAAGGCCTCGGTGGCGGCAGTGGTGGTGGCCACGGCGGCGGCCGAAAGCCGCGCCACCTGCATTGAGGTCAGGGCTCGGCGCCCGCCTTGTGTCAGTGTGTGCCGTTTGGCGGCATCCAGCGGTTGACCGCTTGCATCAATGGCCCGGTGTCTTCCGCTGAAGTGAGCCAGGTGATGTGGCCTGTGCGTTCACGTTGTTCGCAAGGCCCCAACAATCGCGACAGTTGACGCGCCACCGCAGCACCGGGCTCCACGAGGACAATGTGCGGCCCCAGCACTGAGCGGAATTCGGCTTGCTCCAAGGGGTAATGCGTGCAACCGAGAACCAACGTATCGATTGCTCCAGTTTCAGTGCCAAAAGTGCCCGTAGCGCTTGTGTATTCTTGGACAAGTGCTCTGATTTTTGTCCTGTCCTGCGATTCGATGGCTTGTGCCAGGCCATCACACGGGGTCACCGTGAAGCGTGCTTGATCCGCGAGGGTGCCCAGCAAATCGATGAATTTGGCGCTGTTGACCGTGCCCCGGGTGGCCATCACCCCGATGTGGCCGGTGCGAGTCAATGCCAGCGCCGGCTTCAGCGCTGGCTCCACGCCCACAATGGGCAGGGTGGGGTACTGGCTCCTCAGCGCTGCAATGGCCGCAGCGGTGGCCGTGTTGCAGGCCACCACGAGGGCTTTGGCGCCGTGTTCTTCCAGTAAGCACCGCGCAATGGCCAGTGACCGTGCAACGGCATGCGCCTCGCCCTTCTCTCCGTACGGCGCATAGGCGGTGTCGGCGAAGTAAACGTAATGTTCCGCAGGGCGCTCATTCTGCAGAGACTGGAGGATGCTCAGTCCGCCTATCCCGCTGTCAAAAATGCCCACAGGCGCGACGTGTGTGCTCATGTCGGGCACACTGCCGCGCAGAGACGTTCAGCCTTGAGCAACTGAAATGCCTTTGAACTCGCCCGTGGCAATGCGCTTCTGCCATTCTGCGGGCCCTGTGATGTGGGCCCACGGTGACGGGCATGTCCACCACGTCAAATTCGTAAATGGCTTCCATGCCCAAATCGGCAAACCCCACCACCTTGGCATGCTTGATGGCTTTGGATACCAAGTAGGCGGCACCGCCCACGGCCATCAGGTAGGCTGATTTGTGCTTCTTGATGGATTCGATCGCCACCGGGCCGCGTTCGGCTTTGCCCACCATGGCAATCAGGCCGGTTTGTGCCAGCATCATCTCGGTGAAGCCGTCCATGCGGGTGGCGGTGGTGGGGCCAGCGGGGCCCACGGCCTCACCCGCCACGGGGTCTACAGGGCCCACGTAGTAGATGACGCGGTTGGTGAAGTCCACCGGCAGCGGCTCACCTTTGGCCAGCATGGTCTGGATGCGCTTGTGGGCCGCATCGCGGCCCGTGAGCATTTTGCCGTTCAGCAGCAGGGTGTCGCCGGGTTTCCAACTGGCCACTTCAGCCGGGGTGAGTGTGTTCAGGTCGACCTTTTTGCTCTTCACGTAGTCGGGGGTCCAGGCCACGTCGGGCCAGGTGTCCAGACTGGGCGGCGTCAGGTAGACCGGGCCGCTGCCAACCATCACAAAGTGGGCATGGCGGGTGGCGGCGCAGTTGGGGATCATGGCCACGGGCTTGCTGGCGGCATGGGTGGGGTACATCTTGATTTTGACGTCCAGTACCGTGGTCAGACCACCCAAGCCTTGTGCGCCAATCCCCAAGGCGTTGACTTTGTCAAACAGCTCAAGGCGCAGTTCTTCCACCTTGTTCAGGGCTTCGCCCTTGGATGACTTGGCCTGAAGCTCATACATGTCCAGGTCGTCCATCAGGCTTTCCTTGGCCATGAGCACGGCTTTTTCGGCGGTGCCCCCAATGCCGATGCCCAGCATGCCGGGGGGGCACCAGCCTGCGCCCATGGTGGGCACGGTTTTCAGTACCCAGTCCACCACGCTGTCACCTGGGTTGAGCATGACCATCTTGCTCTTGTTTTCAGACCCGCCCCCTTTGGCGGCGACGGTCACTTCCACCGTGTTGCCCGGCACGATTTCCGTGAAGATGACGGCGGGCGTGTTGTCTTTGGTGTTCTTGCGCAAGAACTCCGGGTCGGCCACCACACTGGCGCGCAGGGTGTTGTCGGGGTGGTTGTAGCCTTGGCGCACGCCTTCGTTGATGGCGTCGTCCAGGCTGCCTGTAAACCCTTCCCAGCGCACATCCATGCCGACCTTCAGGAACACGTTGACGATGCCGGTGTCCTGGCAAATGGGCCGGTGGCCCGTGGCGCTCATCTTGCTGTTGGTCAGGATCTGCGCGATGGCGTCTTTGGCCGCTGCGCTTTGCTCGCGCTCGTAGGCCCGGGCCAAGTGGGCAATGTAGTCAGCAGGGTGGTAGTAGCTGATGTATTGCAGAGCGGCTGCAACGGACTCGATCAGGTCGGCTTGGCGGATGTTGGTCATGGTGTGCGTGGAATGTGTGCGGAGAAAGCCGCCAAATTCTACGCACCCCAATGCAACACAAGCTGACACCCTGTGCGGCCCGTCAGGGGCCGGGTCAACTGGATCAGTGTTTGGCGGCGTGCGAGCTGTTCAACAGCTTGTCTGTGTAGGCAATGGCAATCGCGCTGAGCAGGAACACCACGTGGATGATGGTTTGCCACATCAGCACTTTGAGGTCGTAATTGGCGGCGTTGATGAAGGTTTTCAGCAGGTGGATCGACGAGATGCCAATGATGGCGGTGGCCAGCTTCACTTTCAGCACCGACGCGTTCACGTGGTCAAGCCACTCCGGTTGGTCGCGGTGACCGTCAAGCTCCATGCGGCTGACGAAGGTCTCATACCCGCCCACGATCACCATGATCAGCAGGTTGGAAATCATCACCACGTCGATGAGGGCCAGCACCACCAGCATGATGATGGTTTCGTTCAGGTGGTGGATCTCCACATCGGACTTGTAGCCAATGCTCCCAATCAGCGCTTGCAGCGCCGTCTGGCTGCCAAAAGCTGCCTCGATCAGGTGCAGCAGCTCAATCAGGAAGTGCACCACATACACGCCCTGTGCAGCAATCAGACCCAGATACAACGGCAACTGCAACCAGCGGCTGGCAAAAATCAATCGTGGGAGTGGCCGCAAAGGCGCAGATTTCTGATCGGTTGGCGTGGGGTGTGACATGGCAGGTGCAGCAAGCAAACAGGGCCGGGGCGGCCCGAGGCGGCGATTGTAGTGGCCCATACCCCCGGCTGTAAGCTTGGGGCCAGTCAGACGCATGTAAGAGCGCCCCGTGACATTAGGCGCCACCCTTTTCACCGTCCAGGAGACAACATGACTGCTACCGAAGGTGCAACCGCATTGCCCACCTATTTGCCCAGCGAAGAGTTTGTGAAAAACGCCGCTGTGTCGGGCATGGCTGCTTACGAAGCTTTGTGCAAAGAAGCCGAAACAGACTACGAAGGCTTTTGGGCCAAAAACGCCCGTGAGCTGCTGAGCTGGAAAACCCCCTTCACCAAAACCCTGGACGAAAGCAACGCTCCGTTCTTCAAGTGGTTTGAAGATGGCACCCTGAACGCCTCCTACAACTGCCTGGACCGCAACGTCGAAAAAGGCCTGGGCGACAAAACAGCCATCATTTTTGAAGCCGACGGCGGTGAAGTCACCAAGATCACCTACAGCGAACTGCTGGCCAAAACCTGCCAGATCGCCAACGGCCTGAAGGCCATGGGCATCGAGAAAGGTGACCGTGTGGTCATTTACATCTCCATGTCCATCGACGGCGTCGCTGCCATGCAGGCCTGCGCCCGCATCGGTGCCACCCACTCTGTCGTGTTCGGCGGCTTCTCGGCACAAAGCGTGCGCGACCGCATCCAGGACACCGGCGCCAAAGCGGTCATCACCGCAGACCACCAAGTGCGTGGCGGCAAGCAGTTGCCCCTGAAGTCCATCGTGGACGACGCCCTCGCTTTGGGCGGTTGCGATTCCGTGCAAAAGGTGCTGGTCGTCAAGCGCTCTGGTTCAGCCATTGCCATGACCGAAGGCCGTGATGTGTGGATGGACGACCTGGTGGCAAACCAACCCACCACCTGTGAACCCACCTGGGTGTCGGCCGAGCACCCGCTGTTCCTGCTGTACACGTCCGGCTCCACCGGCAAACCCAAGGGTGTGCAACACAGCACCGGCGGCTATCTGCTGCACGCTGCTCTGACCACCAAGCTCACGTTCGACCTGAAGCAGAACGATGTGTTCTGGTGCACGGCAGACATCGGCTGGGTCACGGGTCACACCTACATCACCTACGGCCCCTTGGCCCTGGGCGGCACCGAAATCGTGTTTGAGGGCGTGCCCACCTACCCCGATGCCGGTCGCTTCTGGAAAATGATCCAAGACCACAAGGTCAGCATTTTCTACACCGCCCCCACCGCCATCCGCTCGCTCATCAAGGCTGCTGAAGCCAACGATGCCGTGCACCCCAAGAGCTATGACCTGTCCAGCCTGCGTCTGCTGGGTTCGGTGGGCGAGCCCATCAACCCCGCTGCCTGGGAGTGGTACCACAAGCACGTGGGTGGCGGCCGCTGCCCCATCGTTGACACCTTCTGGCAAACCGAAACCGGTGGTCACATGATCACCCCGCTGCCAGGCGCCACACCCATGATTCCCGGTTCCTGCACGCTGCCGTTCCCCGGCATCCAGGCCGCCATCGTGGATGAAACCGGCAAGGACGTGCCCAACGGCCAGGGTGGCATTCTGGTGGTCAAGAAGCCTTGGCCTTCCATGATCCGCACCATCTGGGGCGACCGAGACCGCTTCGTCAAGAGCTACTACCCAGACGACTTCAAGGGCAAGTACTACCTGGCTGGCGACGGCGCCATCCGCGACGAAAAAACCGGTTACTTCACCATCACCGGTCGTATCGACGACGTGCTGAACGTGTCCGGTCACCGCATGGGCACGATGGAAATCGAATCTGCCCTGGTGAGCTGCACCGAACTGGTGGCCGAAGCTGCTGTGGTGGGCCGTCCTGACGACACCACCGGCGAAGCCGTCGTGGCGTTTGTGGTGCTCAAGCGCAGCCGCCCCACCGGCGACGAGGCGAAAGCCATCGCCAAGCAACTGCGCGATCACGTGGGCAAAGAAATTGGCCCCATTGCCAAGCCCAAAGACATCCGCTTTGGCGACAACCTGCCCAAGACCCGCTCCGGCAAGATCATGCGCCGCCTGCTGCGCAGCATCGCCAAGGGCGAGGCCATCACACAGGACACCAGCACGCTGGAGAACCCGGCCATTCTCGACCAACTGTCCGAGAACCTGTGATGCGGTTGTTGGGTTTTCAGTTTGATAGCTGAAAACCCAATACCATCAAGCGCTAGAGCTTGAAAATCCATGAAAAAACCCCGCCAACTGTTGCCAGTTGGCGGGGTTTTTATTTGTCATGCGCTGGCCCGCAGGGCCAGCAGCAGGCAATTACTTCAGGCCCAGGATGTAGGTGGCCATGGCCTTGGCATCGGCTTCCGACACTTTGGGGTTGGCGGGCATGGGGATGGCACCGTACACGCCAGAGCCGCCCTTGATGATCTTTGCAGCCAGTGCGTCAGCATCTGCCAGATTGCCGTTGTGCTTCTTGGCCACGTCTTTGTAAGCAGGGCCAACCAGTTTCTTGTCGATGGCATGGCAGGCCATGCAGTTGTTGGCCTTCAGCAGGGCTTCGCTGGCAAAGGCGGGGGCTGCAACAGCCAGAGCGGATGCGAGAACGATCAGGGCACGTTTCATGGGGCAATATCCTCGTGGGTGGGGTTGGTAAATAAGCCAGCGCTGATTTTATAGGTTTTGTTTGATTTGGGTCATCACGTTACAGTCTGTTTCATACGGAATTCTGTGGTTGACAAGGAGCACGTCATGTGGTTTTTGGGATTGGGGCTGTTGCTCGTGGTGTTGAAGTTGCAAGAGCTGACGCTGGTGGCCACCTGGCCTTGGTGGGGCGTGCTGACTCCTTTCGGACTGGCCGCTGCGTGGTGGAGTTGGGCAGACTACTCCGGCTACACCAAGCGCAAGGTGGTTGAGCGCGAAAACCAGCGAGTGAAAGCGCGGGTAGACCGCCAGCGCCAATCCATGGGATTGCCCCCAAAGCGCAAGTGAATATCGGTGCAAGTGGTGCGCCTGCGAGATAATCGCGCCCACTTTTCGGCCCCCCCACCACACGTTTAACCCTCCTGAACCATGCCCGCATACCGCTCCAAAACATCCACTGCTGGCCGCAACATGGCCGGTGCCCGTGCCCTGTGGCGTGCCACTGGCATGAAGGATGGTGATTTCTCCAAGCCCATCATTGCCATTGCCAACTCGTTCACGCAGTTCGTGCCCGGCCATGTGCACCTGAAAGACCTGGGCCAGTTGGTGGCCCGCGAGATCGAGGCGGCTGGTGGTGTGGCCAAAGAGTTCAACACCATCGCCGTGGACGACGGCATTGCCATGGGGCACGACGGCATGTTGTATTCGCTGCCCAGCCGCGACATCATTGCCGACAGCGTGGAATACATGGTCAACGCCCACTGTGCCGACGCGCTGGTGTGCATTTCCAATTGCGACAAGATCACCCCCGGCATGCTGATGGCCGCCATGCGCCTGAACATTCCAGTGGTGTTTGTGTCAGGCGGCCCCATGGAGGCCGGCAAGGCCAACCTCACCAACCCGGCCACACAAACCATTCAATTCAAAAAGCTCGATCTGGTCGATGCCATGGTCATGGCCGCCGACGACAAAGTGAGCGATGCTGACCTGGCCGAAGTGGAGCGCTCGGCTTGCCCCACCTGTGGTTCTTGTTCAGGCATGTTCACTGCCAACAGCATGAACTGTCTGACCGAGGCCCTGGGCCTGTCGTTGCCAGGCAACGGCACCGTCCTGGCCACACATGCCGACCGTGAGCAACTGTTCAAGCGGGCAGGGCGCCTGGCGGTGGAACTGTGCCACCGCTATTACGAGCAGGACGATGCCACCGTGTTGCCCCGCTCCATGGGGTTCAAGGCGTTTGAAAACGCCATTGCCCTCGACATTGCCATGGGCGGCTCCACCAACACCATCCTGCACCTGCTGGCCATTGCGCTGGAAGCTGAAATTGACTTCACCTTGGCCGACATCGACCGCATGTCGCTCATCGTGCCGCAGCTGTGCAAAGTGGCCCCCAACACCGACAAGTACCACATTGAAGACGTGCACCGCGCAGGCGGCATCATGGCCATCCTGGGCGAACTGGACCGTGCCGGCAAGCTGCATACCGATGTGCCCACCGTGCACAGCGCCACCATGAAAGACGCGCTGGATCAGTGGGACATTGCCCGCAACCCCAGCGAAGAGGTCAAAACGTTCTACAAAGCCGGCCCCGGTGGCATTCCCACGCAGGTGGCCTTCAGCCAGGCCACCCGGTGGCCCAGCCTGGACACCGACCGTGCGTCGGGCTGCATCCGTTCGGGTGAAAACGCCTATTCGCAGCAGGGTGGCCTGGCGGTGCTGACCGGCAACATCGCCCTCGACGGTTGCGTGGTCAAAACCGCCGGTGTGGACGACAGTCTGCTGGTGTTCGAAGGCCCCGCCCATGTGGTGGAAAGCCAGGACGAAGCCGTGGCCAACATCCTGGACGACAAGGTCAAGGCCGGTGACGTGGTGGTGGTGCGCTACGAAGGCCCCAAAGGCGGCCCCGGCATGCAGGAAATGCTCTACCCCACCAGTTACATCAAGTCAAAGGGCTTGGGCAAAGCCTGTGCACTGGTGACCGATGGCCGTTTTTCCGGCGGTACCTCTGGCCTGTCTATAGGTCACGTGTCGCCCGAGGCGGCTGCCGGCGGCGCCATTGGACTGGTGCGCAACGGCGACCGAATCCGCATCGACATCGTCAACCGCCGCATTGACGTGTTGCTGTCAGACGATGAACTGGTTGCCCGCCGGGCCGAGCAAGATGCCAAAGGCTGGAAGCCTGCCTTGCCACGCCCTCGCAAAGTCACCACCGCGCTCAAGGCATACGCCCTGCTGGCCACGTCGGCCGACAAAGGCGCGGTGCGCGACGTTTCGCTGTTGGGCGACTGAGGGAAACACCCAGCAAAATGGCCCTGCCAAAGGCAGGGTGCTGCGCTATATTGGCGGTTCCACCAGCGGGCCCTCGGCCCCACAAGGAGACACCATGAAAGTCAGCGACATTCTCCGGGTCAAGGGCGGCGCGCTCTACACCGCATCCCCCGACGACAGCCTTCAAACCGCCGTGGAAACCATGGCGCACTTTGACATCGGCTCCCTTGCCATCATGGAGCGCGGTCAACTGGTGGGCATGCTCACCTTCCGCGAAGTCATCCACAACCTCGCCAGAAACGGTGGTGCACTGGGCACCCACACTGTGCGTGAAGTGATGGACGGCGGCCCTCTCAGTTGCACCCCCGACACCGAACTCGACGCAGTGCGGCCCATGATGATCGAGCGCCACTGCCGCTACATGCCGGTCATGGACAACCGCATGCTGATGGGCGTCATCAGCTTTTACGACGTGGCCAAGGCCGTGGTCGACAGCCAGAATTTTGAGAACAAAATGCTCAAGGCCTACATCCGCGACTGGCCTGAGGCCGAAAGCACAGCTTCCAGCCAATGAGGCGGTTGCGGGGTCGGGGATAATTCCCGGCCATGAGCGGCAACACCTTCGGCACCCTTTTCGCAGTCACCAACTTCGGTGAATCCCACGGCCCGGCCATTGGCTGCGTGATCGACGGTTGCCCCCCCGGGCTGGCGCTGTCCGAGGCTGACATACAGCCCGACCTCGACCGCCGCCGCCCCGGCACCAGCAAGTTCGTGACGCAGCGCAACGAACCAGATGCCGTGCAGATCATGAGCGGCGTGTATCAAGGGCACACCACTGGCACCCCGATTTGCCTGCTGATCAACAACACCGACCAGCGCAGCAAAGACTACGGCGACATCCTGCAAACCTTCCGGCCCGGGCACGCCGATTACACCTACTGGCACAAATACGGCTTGCGCGACCCGCGCGGTGGCGGCCGCTCGTCTGCCCGCTTGACTGCCCCCATGGTGGCCGCCGGGGCGGTGGCCAACCACGTTCAAAGGCTGCATGACGCAAATCGGCGAGTTGCCCATCGGGTTTGAAGACTGGGCCCATGTGCCCAACAACCCGTTTTTTGCACCCCTGGCCGACGTGAGTGCTTTGGAAGACTACATGAACGCCCTGCGCAAAAGCGGCGACTCCTGCGGGGCCCGCCTGCGCGTGACCGCGCAGCACATGCCCGTGGGGTTGGGCCAGCCACTGTTTGACAAGCTGGACGCCGACATCGCGTTTGCCATGATGGGCATCAACGCTGTCAAGGGCGTGGAAATCGGGGCAGGCTTTGGCTGCGTGGCGGCCAAAGGCAGCAGCCATGGCGATTCGCTCACCCCCGCCGGCTTTGTGGGCAACAACGCGGGCGGTGTGTTGGGTGGCATCAGCACCGGGCAAGACCTGGAGGTCAGCATTGCCATCAAGCCCACCAG
>JAIFMP010000062.1 GCA_020048405.1 Hydrogenophaga sp. | reverse complement strand
TTGCTGGCTCGGTGGGGTCGGGGAACAGCACCGCCTGCGCCCGCTCCAGCAAGGCCGGAGGCAGGGCCAGAAGCCACTGGCGGTCAAAGTCCGTGGGCAGCAGCAGGCCAAACAGCTCGGCCAGGTCAGTGGTTTCGGGCGTGCCAGGCAGGAGTTTGCGGCGGATGCGGTGGCCCAGTTCGCTGAGAAAGGCTGTGCGCGGCGCAAACCCGAAGTCGGCCAGCATGGGCGCAATGTCCACGTCCCGGCGGAACACGCGCCACCACTCTTGCCACTGGCCCACCAGTTCGGGGCGGGCAGTGGCTGCGTCCAGCAGGAGCTGCACGCGTGCCACGCTGGCGGCGGTGTCGTGCCCATGGCCACGCACCCAGCTCAGCAGCTCCATCAGCCACAGGTGCCGTTGCGCCAGCGCTGCGTCGGGATCGAGGCGGGCGAGCAGGTCGCTCAGTTCAGGGCGGGCGCTGGTCATGGCTGTGTCAATGCAGCACGCGCTGGCCGCTACCGCTGCTGTGGCTGGTGGCATCCAGCACGAAGGCGGGCACCTCGGCCTCGAAGCGCTCGCCGTCTTCCCCCACCACAAACATGCTGCCGCGCATCACCCCTGCTGCGGTGCGCAACTGGGTGCCGCTGGTGTACACAAAGGTTTCGCCCGGTGCCAGCAACGGCTGCTGCCCGACCACACCCAGGCCTTTGACCTCTTCGGTGCGTCCGGCCCCGTCGGTGATGACCCAGTGCCGCGCGATCAGCTGCGCCGGAACCCGCCCGGTGTTGCTGATGGTGATGGTGTACGAGAACACATACAAACCCCGCGCGGGGTGTGATTGCTCGGGCAGGTATTGGGGGGCTGCGCTGCAGGTGAACTGGTGGGTGGGTGAGGCAATGGGCATGGCGCAACTTTAACTGTGGCCGACTGGTCGTCGCGTCGGTGCGGGCATTCACTTCATTTCAACTGCCCAGCACAAGCTCACCCTCTTCGTTCAGGCGGAACACGCCGTGGGTGCGGGTGTCGGCGGTGACCCACACTTTGCCGCCCACCCTCACTTCGGTACCGCCGTGCACCTTCACATCCACCGAAATGTGTGCTTCTTCAGACAGCTGCATCGTTTCCTGCAGCGTCGCTTGCTGCGCTTGCAGCTCCAGTATTTCACCCTGGTGCATTTCCTGTGTGATGGTGGCGCGGCCCAGCAGACCGTCTTTGTCGCGCTCGGGGTGCACCGACACAAAGTCGATGATTTTTTGCAGGTTGGCGATCTCGGTGGTGTGTTTGTCAATGGCCTTGGCCAACTCGCTCACTTCTTCTTCCATCAGCGGATTGGTGCCCGCCTGCAGGACCGTGGCCGCACCCGCGCCCGAGCCGGACTCCGCCACCCGGATGGTGATGCCCGCCCGTGTGTGCCCGCCAATGCAGCGGCCCTTCTGGGTGCCGGGCTTGCCGATGGTGACGTGGTTGAGCGCCGTGATTTCGCTGTGCATGGCGTAGTCATCGAGCACCACATCGCCGTCGGCCTGCAGGAACGCGTTTTCGGCATACCGCGCCTGGATGCTGCCTTTGGCCACCACTTTGGCACTGAACCAGCTGTTGCGCCCCGAGGCGTGGCCGTTGTATTCGCTGTGGCCGATCACCCCACCTTTGATGGTGACGTTGCCACCGGCCTCGATTTCCCCGGCCAGCACAGCGCCGCCCACCACCACGTCGCCGGTGCTGGTGACCTTGAGGCCGTCTTTCACGTCGCCTTTGATGTTGACTGCACCGTCGAATTTGACGTTGCCCGTGGCCAGGTCCACATGCGGCAACACGATGTTGGGGTCCACCTTCACGCCGTGCGACACCATCACGGGCTGCCCCGTGACGCTGGCCACCAGCAACTCGGGGTCGCCGGGCGCAGGTTCAACGCCTTTGAGGCCCGGGGCAAACGGCCAGTTGGTGCCCGGTTTTGGGGTCAGGGGGTTGCCCAGCACGTCAAAACCGGGTTCGCCGTTGGTGGGCGGAATGCGGCGCAGCAGCGGAGTGCCTGCCTTGACCACCACCAGGTCGCCCAGGTCGCGGTAGTCCACCCAGCCGTCTTCGTACACATGGGGGTGGCGGTCCACCATGTCGGCCACCAGCTTTTCAAACTGTGTGTGTTCACCGTTGATGGCGGCTTTGCCCTGCGCCACCACCAGTTCATTGGCCTCGCCACGGGCGACGGCGGCAGCCACCACGTCGTCCAGCACGCCGCCTTTCACGCCCTTGTCGGCCAGTGCCTGTTGCACCTGCTCCAGCGTCAGCGCAACACCGCCCTGAGGGCGGTCCAGGGTGAGGGTGGCCGACATGCGGTCGCGCGCTACCACCACGGCACAGCGGCCATCACGCCGGTGTGCAATGGCAGCGGTCAGGGGCTGTTTGGCCTGGGGAATCTGCTGGCGCCATTTTTCCAAAGCGGGCGCGTCCACCCACCAGTCTGCCCACCCGCCCTGCTTGAGCAGCTCCTGCACCAGCACCACACCAGGCGCTGCCGTGGTCACTGCGGCAGGCGTGGCCTGGGGTGCGGCTGCTGGCGGTGTGAAGGTGGCCAGCACGCTGGCTTCGTCAGAGCTCAGGGTCAGCGAGAGGGGCGTGGCATCCCTGCCGGGCACCGGAGTGGTGGTTTCGACCGCTGGTGTTGGGTTGTTGTCCATGTGTCTCCCCCGGTGGTGTCGGGCTGGTGTGCACCAAGGGGCGCACAGGTCGCATTTTGCGTGCTTTGCGCAGGTATGACCATGCCTTGGAGACGGTGTGAGGTGTGCGGCCCAGCAGACCTTGCCCGGGGTGGCGCTTTGACGTGGGTTGTCACACCAAAGGACACCCCGTGAGAACCCTCGCCAGTGCAGCAAGCAGCAGGCGGTGGACGAATGCTGGTGGTCATCACCACCGGCCTCATCCTGAGGCCTATTGCTTCAAAGTCAGCCAAATGGAACCACGGCATGAAAGGCGGGTCGTAGCGCGCGTACACCGGCTCACCCGTCCACGCCATGCCTTGGCTGCGCATGGCTTGCATCAGCAGGCCCAAATGTTCCAGGTAGTTAGCGTCGGTCCAGCGGCCCGAATAACGGATGACCGCCACGCGCTGGGCCGGCACCTCGCGCAGTTGCACCCGGCTGTCCAGTGGCTCGGGGGCGGTGGCCAGCGTCACACCAGCGGGCAACACAAACCGAACCTGTTGCCCGCCAGTGGTGGTGGTCTGCGTGACGGGCGTCGTCATGGCCATCTTCACCGGCACGGCGGTTTGCGTCACCGGGGCGGTCATGGCAAAGGTTTTGTCGCCCTTGTTTTTGCCAAAGATGTAACCCGCCAGGATGGGAAAGGCGTCATTCCCAGCTTCGTCGGCCGGTGTGTTCAGCACCACCTCGGCCACCACATAGGGCGGGTATTGCCTCACTTCAAAAACCTCCAGCTTCTGCATCACCTGGTAGGCGGGTTCTTCAACGGCAAAGCTGGGCATGGTGTGGGTCAGCAAGACCACGAACACCCACCAGCCCAACCGGCGGGCCAGTCGGTGTTTCATGGTGTTGAACATGGTCAGGCCGCTTCCAGCGCTTTGCGCAGGCGGGCGGTGGCTGCCGACACGTTGGCTTCAAACTCGTGCCAGCGGGTGGTGCCTGCGCGCTTCATGTTGTCAATGCTTTCCTGGGCACTTTTGAGGTCGAGCTGGAGTTGGTCTATGTCGCGGTTCATGGCGGCTTTCGCATCGTCGTTGGCACTGTTGGCACGGTCTTTCAGTTCGACCACTTTGGCGCGTGCGCGGGTCATGTCGCGTTCGGCTTCGGCCATGAACCGGTCCCGGCGGTCGGTGTCGCTGGCGTAGTTGAACGCGGGCATTGACTGTATCGTGCCCTTGGTGGCACCGGACATCAACAGTTTGCCGCCCGTGTCTTTGATCTGGCGCACCGCAACAGCCACATCGTGCCGCCCGATGCCGATGAAACCCCCGGCACCCACGATCACGTACGACACATTGCGCTCGGGGTCGATGATGAGGTCCATCACCTTGCCCACTTTGTCGCCAGCGTCGTTGTAAACGGTTTTGCCCAGGAGGTTTTTCTTGACGCTCCAACCCATGGCCACTTGTGTGGCCTCGGTCACGGTGATGCCCACTGTGGTGGAGCCTGCCACGGGTGCTTGTGCCCATGCACTGGCGCTGAAACAGGCGGCGGCCAACAGGGTGGTGGTGAAAACGGTGTGTCGTGTCATGGGGTGCTTTCTTTGCCGGGGCAAACAGATACCGCCAGGTGCGGCGGGGTGTGTTGACCGTAGGTGTTCGCCGCCCCGGCGTCTGTGCAGCAACGCACACCGGGCTGGTGGGCGCTGGCCTTGTTCACATCAGGCCGCTGTGTCGAGCCAGCGCTTGCGCAGCGGCTGGGCCATCTCCAGCACGAACAGCACGCCCAGTGCCACCCCCAGGGCCAAGCCCAACAGGGCAGGTGTGGGCGTTTCAAAGTGAAACAGCACCCGCAGCCACGGCACCCACACCACGGCCGTCAGCAGGGCGACGGTGGCTGCCACCATGCGCCACAGTGCGGGGTTGGGGCGGCGCAGCGTTGTCCACAGGTGGGCAGACATCGAGCGGTTGGCCACGATCAGCGCCACACTGCACGCCACCAGCGCGGTGAACGTGGCGGCGCGGGCCTGGGCCTCGGCCACATCATTGGCCAGCAAGCCCACAAACAGGGCCGCCGTGGCCAGCAGCACCAGTGCGCCCTGCGCCAGGCTGGTGACGATGAGCGCCCACGAAAACAGTGGGGCGGCGGCGTTGCGCGGTGGCCGCTTCATCACGCTGCCCTCTTCGGGTTCTGACTCGAACACGATGGAGCACACCGGGTCGATCAACAGCTCCAGAAACGCAATGTGCACGGGGGTGAACACCAGCGGCAGCCCGAACAGCAGCGGCAACACAGACAAACCCGCAATCGGCACATGCACCGCAAACGCAAACGCCATGGCCTTGATGAGGTTGTCGTAAATGCGCCGCCCCAGCCGCACTGCGCCGACGATGGAGCCAAAGTCGTCGTCCAGCAGCACCAGTGACGCGGCCTCGCGTGCCACGTCGGTGCCGCGCTGGCCCATGGCCACGCCAATGTGCGCGGCCTTGAGCGAGGGGGCGTCGTTCACTCCGTCGCCCGTCATGGCCACGACTTGGCCGTTGGCCTTGAGGGCTTCGACGATGCGCAACTTTTGCTCGGGCAACACGCGGGCAAACACGTGGGTGGTGGCCACGCACTGGCGCAGGGCTGCGGTGTCCAGCGCGGTCAGGTCAGCCCCGGTGCGGGCGGGGGCCGAGGTGTCAATGCCCGCTTGTTGGGCCATGGCCTGGGCGGTGGCTGGGTGGTCGCCGGTGACCATCACCACGCGGATGCCGGCCTCGCGGCACTCGCGCACCGCCTGTGGCACGCCGGGACGCAAGGGGTCGGCCAGGCCTACCAGGCCCACAAATTGACAGGTGTAGCCCTGCGCGCTGTCGGGCCACGGGGTGGGCGACGCGGCAGGGGCGGGCATGTGGGCCTGCGCCACGGCCAGCACGCGCAAGCCCCGTGCGGCCATGTGTTCGGCCGCCAGGCCGACCGAGCGGGTGTGCTCCTCGCTCAAGTGGCACAGCGCCACCACCGATTCGTGTGCACCCTTGACCGCCACGTGCAGGGCGGGCTCTGGGCCGGGGGTGGGGTTGTGCCACACGTGGGTCATCACGCGCAGTTGCGGGTCCAGCCCGTGGTCGTGCACCAGCGTCCAGTCGCTGTGCTGCTGTGCGGCGCTCAGGCTGGCGCGGCCCAGGGCCAGAAAGGCTTTGTCCATGGCGTCGAACGGCTCGGATTCGCTGGCCAACATGCCAAACGCCAGCAGTTCGTGAAACGCCTCGGGCACAGGGGGTGGTGCAGCCCCATCACCGGCATGCCACACCTGCGACAGCGCCCCATCACCGCCGTTGCCTGCCACCGCCAGTTCGGCAATGGTCATGCGGTTTTGCGTGAGGGTGCCGGTTTTGTCGGTGCACAACACGGTGGCTGCACCCAGTGCTTCGATGGTGGCTGCCCTCCGGGTCAGCACCTGCTGTTTGGACAAGCGCCACGCGCCCATGGCCATGAACACGGTGAGGATGAGCAAAAACTCCTCGGGCAACATGCTCATGGCCAGGGTGATGCCCGCCAGCAGCCCGCCCGTCCAGTCGTGGCGAAGCAGTCCGTACAGCACCACCACCAGCACGCTGAGGCTCAGGCCCACCACCGAAAACAGCTTGACCAGCCGGCGCGTTTGCAGCGCCAGCGGGGTGGGCGGGCTGGTGATGTCGCCCAGCGCCTGGCCAATGCGGCCCATTTCGGTGTGCATGCCCGTGGCCAGCACCTGTGCCAGGCCGTGCCCTGCCACCACCAGGGTACCGGCGTACACCAGCGGCTGTCGGTCGCCACCGGGTGGCAAGGCGTTGGGCTGGCCTGTGGGCCGGGTGGCGTTGGCTGCGGCGGCCTCCAGGCCTTCAAGGGGTGGCACGGCCTTGTCAACCGCCACGGCTTCGCCAGTCAGCAGCGATTCGTCGGCGCTGAGGTCGTTCGCGCTCAGCAGCCAGGCGTCTGCGGCCACGCGGTCGCCTTCGGCCAGTACGAGCAGATCGCCACGCACCACTTCGCGTCCCGCAATGCGCACGCGCTCGCCACCGCGCACCACCACGGCGCGGGGGCTGGCCATTTGTTGCAGGGCCTGCAAGGCCTGCTCGGTGCGCTGACCCTGCACCACGGTGATGCCCACCGTGACGCCCACAAACGCCAGCAGCATCAGCGCCTCGCCGGTGTCGCCCAGCAGCAGGTACAGCAGGCCAGCGGCCACCAGCATTTGGAACATGGGCTCGCGCGCCACCTCCAGCGCCATGTGCCACGCGGTGCGGGGTCTCGCGGAGTCCAGTTGGTTGGGGCCTTCTGTGGTCAGGCGTGTGGCGGCATCGGCGGCGCTCAGGCCGGTGGGGGTGGGTCGGGTCATGGCAGCTTCAACAACATGGGCCATTGGCGCAGCACAGGCCCCGCTGCGCTGTGCGGTGCAGCACAGACGCACGTCAACAGCGCCGCGCACAGTGCCCCCATGTCGAAGCCAGCCCTTGCGTGTTGTCCCCCTTGCATCCGGCGTGCCGTTGCCTTGCCATTGCTGGCCGTGGCTTGCGGGCTGGCAGCGTGTGCGGCGCCCGACAGCCCTGCACCGCAGCCGCTGGGCTTTGAGGTGCCAGCAGCCTGGTCTGGCAATGGTGTGGGGGGTGTTGCCGAGCCCAGCCACCTGGCCCGCTGGTGGCTGCGCTTTGACGATCCGCTGCTGGGCGCACTGGTGGACCAGGCGCTGGCCGCCAACACCCGTGTGGCCGGTGCCCAGGCGGCCTTGCGCCAAGCCCAGGCCCTGCGCGACGTGGCGGCCGCAGCGCTGTCGCCCACGCTGGGGGTGGCCGCATCGGCTCAGCGCAACGAGGCAGGCAACGGCAGCACCGGCACGGGCGGCAATACCTATGCCACCGGGCTGACCGCCGCGTGGCTGCCCGATTTGTCGGGCGGCCTGCGCCTGGGTCTGGCGGCCACCGATGCCACCGCCCTGGCCAGTGCCGCCACGCTGGGCGACGTTCAGGGGGCTGTGGCGGCAGAGGTGGCTCTGGCCTACATCACCCTGCGCAGCGGTCAGGTGCGCGTGGGCATTGCCCAGGCCAACCTGGCAAATCAACTGGAAACGCTGCAAATCACCCGCTGGCGGCAACAGGCTGGTCTGCTGACCGTTCTGGACACCGAGCAGGCCCGCGCCGCCGCCGAACAAACCCGTGCCCTGCTGCCCCCGCTTCAAACCGGCGTGGTGCAGGCCGGGCACGCGCTGGCTGTGTTGGTGGCGGGTTACGAAAATACAGAGCTTAAAACGCAATACAGTCAAGCGGTAGATGGCAATTTGGTTGGTGTTTTTGTGCCGCAAACCAGCACAGACGCCACGTTGGCCCTGCCCGCCCAAACATTGCTGCAGCGCCCCAGCGTGGTGGCCGCCCGCCATCAGGTGGACGCCGCCCACGCCCGACTGGAACAGGCCAGCGTGGCGGGCCTGCCCAGCGTGAAGCTGAGCGGCTCGCTGGGCTTGAGTGCCGCCACGCTGGGTGCGTTGGGCAACAGCGCTGCTGTGCTGCGCGCTGTGCTGGCCAGCATCAGCCTGCCGCTGCTCGACGGTGGGGCCACCAGCGCCCAGGCCCGCGCCCAACACGCTGCCTGGCAGCAGGCCCACCAAACCTACAAAGCCGCCGTGCTGACCACGCTGCAAGAGGTGGAAGACCAACTCGCCGCCCTGCAAGGCGACCGCGAACGCCTGCAACGGCTGGCCGCCGCAGCCGACGCGGCCACCCAGGCCGCAACCCTCGCCCGCCAGCGTTACGACAGCGGCCTGGCCGACTTCCAAACCGTGCTGGAAACCCAGCGTAACCGCCTGACCACACAAGACGGCGTGGCCACTGCGCAGGCCGCCATCAGCGCTGACCAGGTGCGCCTGTTCCGCGCTTTGGGCGGCGGCTGGGTGCACTCCACATTGGCCCCCACAACGACAGAATTTCCATGACGCCAACACCCTCACCCGCATTGCAGCCCGCACCCGGAGCCCCACCGGCAGACAAGCCCGCCGACAAGGCTGCCCTCCAAACCCTGCTGGCTGAGCCCGACGCTGTGGCCTGGTACCGCCGCCCGCTGTGGTGGGGCGTGGCCGTTGCCGTGCTGCTGGCGGTGGGTGGCGTTTGGTACTGGCAAAGTCAGAAGGCCGCCAACGCCGCACCCACCTACACCACTCAGCCCGTGGCGCTGGGCAACCTCACGCTCACGGTCACGGCCAACGGCACCTTGCAGCCCACGCGGGCCATCACCATCGGCAGCGAGCTGTCTGGCATCGTGCGGCAGGTGAATGTGGATGTGAACGACCGCATCAAAAAAGGCCAGGTGCTGGTGGTGTTGGACACCGCCAAGCTCAGCGACCAGATACTGCGTTCAGGCGCTGCGCTGACTGCCGCCACTGCCAAAGTGGCCCAGGCCGGGGCCACCCTGGCCGAAGCCACCGCCACCCTGTCACGGCTGGACGAGGTGGCGCAACTCTCGGGTGGCATGGTGCCGTCCAAAGCCGAGCTGGACGCTGGCCGCGCCGCAGTGGCCCGCGCCCAGGCTGATGCCACGAGCGCCCGTGCGGGCGTGAGCGACGCACAAGCCGCCTTGTCTACCGACCACATCACGCTGTCGCGTGCGTCCATCAAAGCCCCGGCAGACGGCGTGGTGCTGACCCGCACTGTGGAGCCCGGCAACGCCGTGGCCGCCAGCCTGCAGGCCGTGACCCTGCTGACCGTGGCCGAAGACCTGACCAAGCTGCGCCTGTGGGTGTTTGTGGACGAGGCCGACGTGAGCGTGGTCAAGGTGGGGCAGGTGGCCTCCTTCACCGTCAGCGCCTACCTGGCGCGGCCATTCCCGGCACGCATCACCCGCGTGGGGTTTGGCAGCACCATCACCGACAACGTGGTGACCTACCTGACCTACCTGGACGTGGACAACGCCGACCTCAGTCTGCGCCCCGGCATGACCGCCACCGCCACCATCACCGCCGTGGAGCGCAAAGACGTGATGCGCGTGCCCAACGCCGCGCTGCGCTTCAACCCCACTGTGGCCACCGAAGCTGCAAAGAAAAGCATCACTTCCGGCATGGTGATGGGCCCACCCAAAATCATCAAACGCAGCGCCGCCACCGGTGCCAGCACAGCGCTGGCCCGCCAGGTGTGGGTGCTGCCTGAAGACGGCAGCAACACGCCGGTGGCCGTGGCCGTGATGCCCGGCATCAGCGACGGGCGCATGACCGAAATCGTCAGTGGCGACCTGAAGGTGGGCATGGCCGTCATCACCGACCAGAAAACGGCGGTGGCCAAGTGACCGACTTCCCGGCTATTGAGCCCGTGAATCAGCCCCTGATCCAGCTGCGCGGCATTGCCAAACGCTATGGCTCAGGGGCCTCGGAACTGATGGCCCTGCAAGGTCTGAACCTGGACATTGCGGCGGGCGAGCTGGTGGCCATCATGGGGCCCAGTGGCTCGGGCAAATCCACCGCCATGAACATTCTGGGCTGCCTGGACACGCCCACCGCGGGCCAGTACATCTTCAAGGGCGTGCATGTGGAAGCCCTCAGCCGCGACCAGCGCGCCCGCCTGCGGCGGCGCTACCTGGGCTTTGTGTTTCAGGGCTTCAACCTGCTCGCCCGCACTTCGGCACTTGAGAACGTGGAGCTACCCTTGCTGTACCGGGGCGACGCTGCTGCCGTGCGCCGCGTGGCGGCCATGAAGGCATTGGCATCGGTGGGCCTGGCGGGGTGGGAGCGCCACAGCCCGTCCGAGCTGTCGGGCGGGCAGCAGCAGCGAGTGGCCATTGCGCGCGCCATCGTCACCGAGCCTGCCGTGGTGCTGGCCGACGAGCCCACCGGCAACCTCGACAGCCAGCGCAGCCACGAAATCATGGGGCTGCTGCTGGCACTGAACCGCGACCACGGCATCACCGTTCTGATGGTGACGCACGAGCCCGACATGGCCGCGTACGCCCGGCGCATGGTGCACTTTCGCGACGGGCGGCTGGTGCAAGACGAGCAGAACACGCACCCCACCACCGAAGCCCCGCCGGCCGAAGTGAGCGCCGCCACCCCGCCAACCGCCACCACCACCGCAGAGGCTGCCTGATGCTGTTCAGCGTGTTCATGCTGGCGCTGCGCTCCATCCGGCGCAACCTGCTGCGGTCTTTCCTCACGGTGCTGGGCATCGTGATTGGCGTGAGCGCGGTCATCACCATGGTGACGCTGGGCAACGGCGCCACCCAGGCCATCGAGGCGCAAATCTCCAGCCTGGGTACCAATTTGCTGATGGTCAGCCCCGGCCAGCGCATTGGCGGCGGCGGCGGGGGTGGCGGCGTGCCCCAGTTCACCGAGGCCGATGCCGAAGCCATCCGCAGCCAGATCGGCGGCGTGGCCGCCGTGGCCCCGCAAGGCCGCGCCAGCGTGACCGTAGTGGCCAACGGACGCAACTGGCTCACCAGCGCCATTGGCACCACCAACGACTGGTTTGAAACCGGCAACTGGGAGTTGGCCAGTGGCCGCCGCTTTGCCGACGACGAGCAATTGGCAGGCGCCGCCGTGTGCATCGTGGGTGAAACCGTGCGCCGCGAGCTGTTTGGCGGCACCGTGGGCCAAACCGGCCTGGGCGAGCAACTGCGCATGCGCCAGTTTTCGTGCGAGGTGATTGGCATCACCCTGCCCAAAGGCCAGGGCGGCATGGGCGACCAGGACGACAGCGTGGTGGTGCCCCTGCACACCCTGCAACGCCGCGTGACCGGCAGCCGCAAAGTGGGCGCACTGATGGTGTCGATGGAAGAGGGCAGCGACAGCGGCCCACTGAAGGCGGCCCTCACGCAACTGCTGCGTGAGCGCCGCAAGCTGGGCGACCTGAACAGCGGCGGGCTGGAAAACAACTTCAACATCTTCGACACCCAACAACTGGCCGACACCCTCTCCAGCACCATGGGCGTGCTCACCAGCTTGCTGGGCGCCGTGGCTGCCGTGAGCCTGCTGGTGGGCGGCATTGGCATCATGAACATCATGCTGGTCAGCGTGACCGAGCGCACCCGCGAAATTGGTCTGCGCCTGGCCGTGGGAGCGCTGGAAGGCGAGGTGCTGCTGCAGTTTTTGATAGAGGCCGTGGTGCTGTCAGCCCTGGGCGGGCTGATCGGTGTGGTGGTGGCCACCGTAGCGTCGGTGGTGGGCTCAAGGCTGATGGGCGTGACCTATACCTTTGACCCCGGCATCAACCTACTGGCGCTGCTGTTTTCAGCGTTCATCGGGGTGGTGTTTGGGTACTTCCCGGCACGGCGCGCGGCGCGGATGGACCCTATTGAGGCGCTGCGGCATGAGTAGCGCAGTTCGTTAGTGTGGATTAAGAATAAAAAGTGCCATCAACGCTTTATGCGTAAGTGATGGCAGCTATCTATTTTGGGATTTTCGTTGGCAGCGGTATAGGGCTAGGTGACTGGCAGTGTCTGTTAGAAATTACCGAGCCCCGCTGAAAAAACCAGCCTCTCGCAACGCTCAGTAAGCCTCGCCATCAAAACGGGGTGATGGCCCGACACCGTCCTATCGACAGTGTTCGTCATTAATTCCGTTCATTCACCTCCGCGGCACCGTTCAGGAGCAGCCAAGCAATCAGCAGTGGCCTGTCGTTATTTGCTGGTGTCTCGAACCACTGCGAGCACAAGTGAAATTGACGGCCACTGATCGCAACCGGTTCTGTGTAGTAGCGCCTTCGATCATGGGCGGTGTTTAGGGGAACGAGCAATGGGAAATTTATTCCAAAGACTTTCCTTGAGTATTCCTCTTGCTGGAAGTTTTCCAACTCGGCTTCGGCGACTCCACGCTTGAGAACCTCTCGAAGCACTGTCCTGGCCAACAACCCGATCTTTATCTCGGGCCAAGGTTCGGTCCGAGGTCGTATCGGCAACGGATCAGCGCGCGAAGGTCGGAGCAACGGAACAGGGCCAACCGTTGTAGGACGTTCGGGACCGAAAAGAGTTGAGAGTTGATGCCCGCGCATGAACAGTTCAGATGTGTCAGCGACTCCCTTGCTAACGACAAGAATAGGCTTCAACACTCTCTCGTTGAATTCGCCATTGGCAATTAGTCGAGCCACAAAACCGAGGTCTTGGTCACCAAGCACTGTGTTCAGTTTTTCCAGAGCTGGTTCAAGTTCAGCAAGGACACTTCGATTGATTTTCGGGGATGCGAATACGATCTCTCCGTCTGTGACACCGAAATAGGCCCGTAAACAAATGGCGGCTCGGGCGCACTTCTGAATAACCTTCGCGGTGGTTTTCTCGGCATCGCCGTAGTTGAGGCCACCCTCATGAAATGCGACATCCACCGCATAAACCGACGGCCCTTCTGGTCCAAACGCCAGGCCAAGAACATCTATTTCCGCTTGCCTGATTAACTGTGACAACGACTTGGTTTGCTTGAAAACACTGATGTTGGGCTTGAAACATTCGTCCACAGCGAACATGATTCGCTCAAGGCCCTCCTCGTGTTGCAGTTCCCATTCAGGTGAAGGCTTCCAGTTCGTTTGGACTATTTGGCATAGCTTGACGTGGCGCAGCCACGAGTAGAAGAGCGATTCGCCGATTTCGATTTTCATATGGGGCCAATTGCGCGAAATTTGTGGGTTGGTATCGCACCCCTATTCTGGATGCGAAGCAGGGCCGGGTGATGTGCCCCTGTCTCAAGCGACTCTCGCAGCGCGCAGGCTGTATTGAATGCACGGTGTGGGTTGTTGGGCACCACGTCACCGATCTGGGTCGACGGAGCGAGACGCATGTTGAGCGGTTTCATGGCTGAGAATTGCCAAGAGCCGATCGCCTCATTCAACGAAGATGTTTTCGGTTATTTCAGGCCGATAGCGCAAATCTGGCGTCATCCACTGCTACGACTTTTTTCAGCACAGCTTTGGATGTTTTGGCGACTTGGGCCAAGTCGTACGTCACTTGCATGCGAAGCCACACCTCGGCACGGCCACCGTGCTCAACACCCAGCCACGCTTCCAGACGCAGCGCCATTTCGGGCGAAATGCCCGCTTTGCCGTTCAGCACACGCGACAGCGCAGTGCGCGTCACACCCAGTGCCTGTGCAGCGTCGGTCACGGTCAAGCCCAGTGCGGGCAACACATCGTCGCGCAGCGTTTCGCCGGGGTGGGGTGGGTTCATCATTCGGGTCATGGGTGCTCCTTTTTGTCAGTGATAGTCGCGGTAGTCCACCAGCACGGCATCGCCATCTTCAAAGCGAAACGTCAGCCGCCAGTTGCCGTTGACCGATATCGCCCAATGCCCAGCCAAGTCACCGGTCAGAGCGTGCAGCCGCCAGCCCGGAATGTTCATGTCTTGCGCCGCCATGGACGCATCCAGTTGGGCCAGCTGCCGCCTGAGCTTTGGCGCATGCGCCGGGTTGATGCCACCCTTGGATGCGGTCAGAAAGAAAGCCTCAAGGCCTTTGTGGATGAACGATTTGATCACGCGGGCAGTGTAGCGCAACGCTACACGATTTTAAGGTGCTTGATCTGCACTGCTTCCATAAGTCTGGTGGTGGCGGCGACCTACACGTTTGACCAGGCCATCAACCTGCTGGCGATGTTGTTTTCAGCGTTCATTGGGGTGTTGTTTGGGTACTTCCCGGCACGACGCGCGGCGAGGATGGACCCGATTGAGGTGTTGCGGCATGAGTAGCGTGGCCTGGTTGTGTAAATTGTGAATAAAAAGTGCCACTGTCGCTTGATAGGTAAGTGATAACAGCTACTGATTTTTTGGGGCCGCCCACCGTTTGCAGCGGCCACCCCACTGCGCATCCATTTCCGGCAGCAGTGGTTTAACCTGTCCGACCCCGCCATGGAAGAAGCGCTGTACTACACCCCGATGTTTCGCGAGTTCGCAGGATTGGAGATGGGCGAAGATCACCTGCCCGATGAAAGCACCATCCTGCGCTTTCGCCACCTGCTCGAAGCCCGGCCACCGTCAACGCCACATTGACGGCCAGGGGTTTACTGCTCAAACAGGGCACCGTGGTCGATGCCACCCTGATTGCGGCACCCAGCTCCACCAAGAACAGCACGGGTGATCGTGACTCTGAAATGCACCAGACAAAGAAGGGCAACCAGTGGCACTTCGGCATGAAAGCCCATGCCGGGGTCGATGCGGACTCTGGGCTTGTCCATACGGCCACTGCCACGGCGGCCAACGCTCACGACATCACGCTGGCCAGCGAGTTGCTGCACGGACAAGAAACCGATCAAGCTGGACCAAACCAAGGCGCGCATCCGCGCCAAGGTGAAACACCCGTTTCGGGTCATCAAACGGAGGTTTGGGTTCACAAAGGTGAAGTACCGCGGGCTCGCCAAGAACACGGCGAACCTGCCGACACTGTTCGCGTTGTCCAACCTGTGGAGGGGGCGCAAACGACTCTTGAACATGGGGAGCAGGGATGAGTGCGCCCGAAATGGGCCAAAGGGTCGCAAACGGGGCACAAATCGGCCCGAAAGCGCCCATTGGCCGCACTTTGGGGTTTTGCCTTTTCGCAACGAGCCGCGCTCAACGGAGCTTATTGATCTACGGTAACCTTGGCCGTCTTGATGTAACTGCCCCATCGATCAAATTCGCTGTTGTAGAACTGCTGGTAGGCGCTTGGTGACATCTGCTGGATGACCATGGTCATTTTTTTCATCACCTCGGCCACCTGCGGCTCCTGCAGCGTTGCCGTGATGGCACCGTTGAGCTTGTTGACCACGTCGGTCGGCGTGCCTGCAGGTGCCAGAAAGCCCAGCCACGGCCCCATGTCGAGTTCAACCCCAAACTCCTTGAGGATGGGGGTATCAGGGAAACCAGGCAAACGCTCGCGAGCCGTCACCGCCAGGATTCGCACCGTGCCCGCCTTAACGTGTTGGTCGGCAACCAGCACCGGCACGATGGCGCAATCGATCTGGCTGGCCAATTGCGCTTGCATCAGCGGCGCGGTACCGTTGTAGGGCACGTGCAGTAAATCTAGTTTGGTTTTCTGCTTGAGGGCTTCCATGACAATTTGCCCCGAACTGCCCTGGCCCCACGAGCCAAAAGTCATCGGCGTCTTGACATCCTTGGCCATTTGCATGAACTGCGCGAAGTTGCGCGCCGGATGTGACGCATGAACCATCAGCGCCAGAGGCGTGAAGCCGATGGGCGCCACCGCCACAAAGGCCTTCTTCGAATCGTAGGGCGGCACCTTCAGTATGTGTGGCGCAATGGAGTGCGAATCTGCGGTGCCATAGACGAGGGTGTAGCCATCGGCCGCACTGTTGGCCGCTGCAAGACTCCCAATGGTGCCAATGGCGCCCGGCCGGTTCTCCACGATCACCGGTTGCCCCAGGCGCTGCGCCATTGACGCGGTCATGGCTCGCACCAGAACGTCGCCACCCCCCCCGGCTGTCCAGGGCATGATGATTTTGACGGGCCGCGAGGGGTAGGTCGACGTTTGCGTCCAGGCGGCCAAGGGCGAGGCTGCGCAGGCCGAAGCGCCCAAAACGAACAGTGCTGAGCGGCGATTGAGGCGGTGTGTCATGGGGTGTGTCTCCTGTGGGATTGGTACCGGCGGAGCCGGCGGGTGGGCTGATTCAAAAGCCTTGGCGGTGCAGCCAGTCGAACAGGACCTGGGCTATCTCCTGGCTGTTGTCTTCGATCATGAGCATGTGGCCGTTTTCGCGGATGTCGAGATCGGGCAGCCAGATGAAATCGGCATTCAGGTAGGTGGCCAGGGCTTGGTCAACCTGGCGCGGATGGCGCGCGTCGTGTTCGCCCGTGATCACGAGGATGGGGCGTGCAGCCACCCGGGCGGGGTCATGCAACGCCAAGCCCTTGCCGCCGATGTTGAAGCGCTCGTTCAGCACAATGGGGCTCTCGGGCACTAACGTCATAGCGTATTTGTCGAAAGTGTGTGCAGGAAACCGTGGCGCGTTGGCCCAGAATTTACGCACAAAAGCGGGAGACGCCACCGCGGCTTGATCCAGCTGCGAGAACACCGGGCAACCCGCTGCCTGATCAAAAGCGAGGGCCGCCACATGCTCGGCGTCCTCGGGCAGAGCGGGCACCAGGTTGGCTGGCGCACCCGGTGCAACGCCAATGACAGCCTGCACCATGTCCGGCAGCTGTTCGGCCAGCCACCAGGCGATGGGGCCACCCGCTGAATGTGCAACCACGAGGGCCGGGCCCACCGCGGTCACCACGGTGGCCAGTGCGGCAGCGATATCTTGCGTGCCCAGGGCCGCAATGTTTTCAAGACCGGGCGAGCGCCCGTGACATGGCCAATCTGGCACATACACATCATGGCCCCGCCGCGCAAACAGCTGCGCCCAACCGTCCCTGCCATCGGGTGTGGCTAGGTAGGCCTGCCCAGTGTGAAAGCCACCGTGAACCATGACGATAGGCAAACGCGCGACTTGGCCAGGCACGGCCTGCACATGCGCCACACACACTGGGTGGCTCAAGGTTCCTAGCATCAAGGTTGCGTGTGGCAAGGTGCCACAAGGCAAGCTGCCAATAACTTCACAAGCGGACATGACGGATGGGCTCACAACACCGGGCGGGCAACCAACGGCCACCGGATGGAGGCGGAGTGTAGTTCAACTAATTCCATATGGAACCTATTCAAGCTTGGTGT
>JAIFMP010000105.1 GCA_020048405.1 Hydrogenophaga sp. | reverse complement strand
CTGTTTGACGGCACGCTGCAAGGCTTGGCTCGCACCGACAAGCCCGCGTTCTGCTTCCAGGGCCACCCCGAAGCGTCGCCTGGCCCGCACGACATAGCCTATCTCTTCGACCGCTTCACCGCCTTGATGACCGCGGCCAAAGGAACCAAATAATGCCCAAGCGTCAAGACCTCAAAAGCATCCTCATCATCGGCGCTGGCCCCATCATCATTGGCCAGGCGTGCGAGTTCGACTACTCTGGCGTACAGGCCTGCAAGGCCCTGCGTGAAGAGGGTTACAAGGTCATTCTGATCAACAGCAACCCCGCCACGATCATGACCGACCCGGCCACGGCGGATGTGACATACATCGAGCCCATCACCTGGCAGACGGTTGAAAAAATCATCGCCAAAGAGCGCCCCGATGCCATTCTGCCCACCATGGGCGGCCAGACCGCGCTGAACTGTGCGCTCGATCTGTGGCACCACGGCGTGCTGGACAAATACAAGGTTGAGCTGATTGGTGCCACGCCCGAAGCCATTGACAAGGCCGAAGACCGCCTGAAGTTCAAAGACGCCATGACCAAAATCGGTCTGGGTTCCGCACGTTCTGGCATTGCCCACAGCATGGAAGAAGCCTGGGCCGTGCAAAAAACGGTGGGTTTCCCCACGGTGATTCGCCCGAGCTTCACGCTGGGTGGCACGGGTGGCGGCATTGCTTACAACCCCGAAGAGTTCGAAACCATCTGCAAGCGTGGCCTGGAAGCCTCGCCTACCAATGAGCTGCTGATTGAAGAATCTCTGCTCGGCTGGAAAGAGTACGAGATGGAAGTGGTGCGCGACAAGGCGGACAACTGCATCATCATCTGCTCCATCGAAAACCTGGACCCCATGGGCGTGCACACGGGCGACTCCATCACCGTGGCTCCTGCCCAGACACTGACCGACAAGGAATACCAGATCATGCGCAACGCCAGTCTGGCGGTGCTGCGCGAGATCGGTGTGGACACGGGCGGCTCCAACGTGCAGTTCTCGGTCAACCCCAAAGACGGCCGCATGATCGTCATCGAGATGAACCCCCGCGTGTCGCGTTCGTCGGCGCTGGCCTCCAAGGCCACCGGCTTCCCCATTGCCAAAGTGGCGGCCAAGTTGGCCGTGGGCTACACGCTGGACGAGCTGCGCAACGACATCACTGGCGGCGCCACGCCCGCCAGTTTCGAGCCCAGCATCGACTACGTGGTCACCAAGATCCCGCGTTTTGCGTTCGAGAAATTCCCCACCGCTGACAGCCGCCTGACCACGCAGATGAAGAGCGTGGGCGAGGTCATGGCCATGGGCCGCACCTTCCAGGAAAGCTTCCAGAAAGCCCTGCGCGGCCTGGAAGTGGGCGTGGACGGCATGAATGAAAAAACCCAGGACCGCGAGATCCTGGAAAAAGAGCTGGGCGAGCCCGGCCCGGACCGCATCTGGTACGTGGGCGACGCCTTTGCAGCCGGTTGGTCACTGGATGAAGTGCACGACATCACCAAAATCGACAAGTGGTTCCTGGTGCAGATCGAAGACATCGTCAAGAACGAACTGGCGCTGGATACGCTGGTCGCTGAAAAAGGCGAGGGCGCCCTGGGCAGCCTGAGCGCCGACGACCTGCGTGGTCTGAAGAAAAAAGGCTTCTCTGATCGTCGCCTTGCCAAGCTGCTGCAAACCACTGACAAGGCCGTGCGCGAAGCCCGCCGTGCACTGAACGTGCGCCCGGTTTACAAGCGTGTGGACACCTGTGCAGCCGAGTTCGCCACCAACACTGCCTACATGTACTCCACGTACGAAGACGAGTGCGAGGCCGAGCCCACCAACAACAAAAAAATCATGGTGCTGGGCGGTGGCCCGCATCGAGTTTGACTACTGCTGTGTGCACGCCGCACTGGCCATGCGCGAAGACGGGTACGAGACCATCATGGTCAACTGCAACCCCGAAACCGTGTCCACCGACTACGACACCTCAGACCGCCTGTACTTCGAGCCGCTGACGCTGGAAGACGTGCTGGAAATCGTGGACAAAGAAAAGCCCACCGGCGTCATCGTGCAATACGGTGGCCAGACCCCCCTGAAACTTGCCCTGGGCCTGGAGCGAGAAGGCGTGCCCATCATTGGCACCAGCCCCGACATGATCGACGCGGCCGAAGACCGCGAGCGCTTCTCGGCCCTTCTGCGCGAGCTGAACCTGAAGCAACCGCCCAACGCCACCGCCCGCACCGAGCCCGAAGCGCTGGAAAAAGCCGCCACCTTGGGTTACCCACTGGTGGTGCGCCCCAGCTACGTGCTGGGCGGCCGCGCGATGGAAATCGTGCACGAGCAGCGTGACCTGGAGCGCTACATGCGCGAAGCCGTGAAGGTGAGCAACGACAGCCCCGTGCTGCTCGACCGCTTCCTGAACGACGCCATCGAGTGCGATGTCGATTGCCTGCGCGACCCCGAAGGCCAGACCTTCATCGGTGGCGTGATGGAACACATTGAGCAAGCCGGTGTGCACAGCGGCGACTCCGCCTGTTCGTTGCCCCCTTACAGCTTGAGCGCTGCCACGGTGGACGAAATCAAGCGCCAGACCAAGGCCATGGCAGCGTCGTTGAACGTGGTGGGCCTGATGAACGTGCAGTTCGCCATCCAGAACATCGACGGCCAGGACGTGATCTACGTGCTGGAAGTGAACCCCCGCGCCAGCCGCACAGTGCCGTTCGTTTCCAAGGCCACGGGCATTCAGCTGGCCAAGGTTGCTGCGCGTTGCATGGCGGGCCAGACACTGGCATCGCAAGGCATCACGAAGGAAGTGACGCCGCCCTACTTCAGCGTGAAAGAGGCCGTGTTCCCGTTCGTGAAATTCCCCGGTGTGGACACCATCCTCGGCCCCGAGATGAAGTCCACCGGCGAGGTCATGGGTGTGGGCAAGACCTTTGGCGAGGCGTTTGTGAAGAGCCAGTTGGGTGCTGGGACCAAGCTGCCGCGTCCGCTCAAGGCAGACGGTACAAGCAGTGGCAAGGTGTTCCTGTCAGTCAAAAACAACGACAAAGTGCGTGCGGTGGAAGTGGCCCGCGAGTTGGTGGCCCAAGGCTTCGAGGTGGTGGCCAGCAAAGGCACCGCAGCAGCCATCGCCGCTGCCGGTGTGGCTGTGAAAACGGTCAACAAAGTGACCGAAGGCCGCCCGCACATCGTGGACATGATCAAGAACAACGAAATTGCGCTGGTCATCAACACGGTGGAAGAGCGGCGCAATGCCATTGCCGATTCGCGCCACATCCGCACCTCGGCCTTGCTGGCGCGTGTGACCACGTTCACCACCATTGCCGGGGCGGAGGCTGCCGTGGAAGGGATGAAAGCCATGGACAATCTGGGTGTGATTTCGGTGCAGGAGATGCACTCCCAGCTCGCAGCCTGAGCCATTACACTCAGGCCCAACGCCAGCCAACCCCAGCAAACCGCCACAGGGCTTCTCTGTGGCGGTTTCTCTTTTTATCCGGAGAATTCTCATGGCCACCTTTCCTGTGACCACGCGCGGTTTTGAAGCACTGAAGGCCGAGCTGCACAAGCTCAAAACCGTGGAGCGCCCTTGGGTGATCAACGCCATTTCCGAGGCCCGTGCCCAGGGTGATCTGAGCGAAAACGCCGACTACGATGCGGCCAAAGAGCGCCAGGGTTTCATCGAAGGCCGCATTGCCGAAATCGAAGGCAAGCTCTCGGTGGCCCAGGTCATCGACCCCTCCACCCTCGACGCGGGTGGCAAGGTGGTGTTTGGCTCGACCGTCGAACTGGAAGACGAAGACACCGGTGCGAAGGTGACCTACCAGATCGTGGGCGAAGACGAGGCCGACCTGAAGTTGGGCCGCATCAACATCAGCAGCCCCATTGCCCGCGCGCTCATTGGCAAAGAAGAGGGTGACAGCGTGGAAGTGCAGGCCCCCGGTGGCACCAAACACTACGAAATCGTGACTGTTCGCTACGAATAAGCCCGCAGCACCATGCTTCAACGGTTCACGGTGATGTTGGCCGCACTGTGGTGGGGCGGCGTCACGGCCTTGGCGTTTGTGGCCGTCCCCCTGTTGTTTGCCCAGTTGGGCAGCCCAGCAGTGGCCGGGCCGGTGGCAGCATCATTGTTTGTGGTGGTATCCAAGCTCAGCGTGGTGGCCGGTATCGGTGTGGCTTGGTTTTATATAAAAAAATGGCCTGAAACCCTTGCTGGAATTGCGAGGGTAGCTCTTGTTTTTGTGATATTGGCTGTTGTTGCTGCCCTGGTGCAAGACACCTGGGTGGCCCACCAAATCGTCACAGCCCGCGCCACCGGGGGCAATCTGAAGCTGTGGCACGGCCTGGGTTCGGGCCTGGTGCTGCTGCAGTGGCTGGGCGCGACTTGTGCCCTGTGGGTGCTGACGGGGTTGTCCCGCCCGCGTTGAGCGGCAACCGCTGATTCGGTCAGGTGGCAGCCAAGGTTTGCGCCAGGGTTCGTTCGGCCGACTCCAGTGTGTTCACCATCAGCATGGTGATGGTCATGGGGCCCACGCCGCCAGGAACGGGGGTGATGTGGCTGGCCACTTGGCTCACGCCGTCAAAGTCCACGTCGCCACAGAGTTTGCCTTCGTCGTTGCGGTTCATGCCCACGTCCAGCACCACGGCACCGGGCTTGACCATATCGGCCGTCAGCACGTTGCGTTTGCCCACGGCCGCCACGATCACGTCAGCTTGCAGGGTCATGGCTTTCAGGTCAGGGGTGGCGCTGTGGCAGACGGTGACGGTGGCGTTTTGCTGGAGCAGCATCAGTGCCATGGGTTTGCCCACGATGTTGCTGCGGCCAATGACGACCGCGTGTTTGCCGCGCAGGTTGTAGCCAATGCTTTCCAGCATCTTCATGCAGCCGTAGGGCGTGCAGGGCCAGAAGCCGGGTTGACCCACCATCAGCGCGCCTGCGCTGGCCACGTGAAAGCCGTCCACATCTTTGGCGGGTGAGATGGTTTCAATCACCTTGTTCGCGTCCATGTGGGCAGGCAGGGGCAGTTGCACCAGGATGCCGTGGATGGTGGGGTCGTTGTTCAACGCGTCGATGCGCGCCAGCAGTTCGGCCTCTGTCATGGCCGCGTCGTACTTTTCCAGAACCGAATGCATGCCGGTGTCTTCACAGGCTTTCACCTTGTTGCGCACGTACACCTGGCTGGCGGGGTTGTCGCCCACCAGCACCACCGCCAGGCCGGGGGTGATGCCACGGGTTTTGAGGGCGGACACCCGTTCGGCCACCGAGGTGCGAAGTTGGCGGGAGAGGGCGTTGCCGTCGATGCGTTGGGCTGTCATGTCGAAAATATAAATAAAAATGCCCGCCAGCGCTTGTCTGGTGGGCAAAGCTTGCTATTGATAAGGTTTCTTTTTTCAGGCGGAGTGCCTGTGGTGAAGCCGTGTGCCTGGCCGTTTGTCAAGCCACTTTCGGGGCATTCTGGCCGAGGGCTATCTTCAGCAAGTCGGCCACTGTGTTCGCGTTGAGCTTTTCCATGATGTTGGCGCGGTGCGCCTCCACCGTTTTGATGCTGATGCCGAGGTCGTCGGCGATTTGCTTGTTGAGGCGACCGGCCACGATGCGCTCCAGCACCTGCGCTTCGCGGGAGGTGAGTTTGGACATCAGCGCGTCGCGGCTGGCGGCTTTCTGGTGCCCGCTGAAAGAGTCGCGTGCCTTGTCCAGCATGCGTTCAACCATCGGCAGCAGCGCCGCTTCCTGAAAAGGCTTCTGGATGAAGTCCAGCGCGCCTTTTTTCATCGACTCCACGGCCATGGGCACGTCGCCATGGCCGGTGATGAAGACGATGGGAAGGGGCGATCGGCGCTCAATGAGTTTGTCTTGGAGTTCCATGCCCGACATACCCACCATGCGGATGTCTGCAATCAGGCAAGCGACCTCGCGCGGGTCGTAGCGGCTCAGAAATGCTTCCGCGGATTCGTAACAACGCACGCGGTAGTCATTGCCTTCCAGCAGCCATTGGAGAGAATCGCGCACGGCTTCATCGTCGTCAACCACGTACACCGTGCCTTTTTTGGGAATCAAACTCATCTGTGTCTTTCTGCGGCAAGGGCACTTCGGGTGGCCTGGGTCAACGCTGGATCGGGCAACTCAGCTTGGAAAGGCTGCGGGTTTCAACTGGGAAACCACGGGTATCCAAAAGCTGAAAACACACCCTGAAATTTCATTTCCATTGTAGAGGTTCTCCACTTGGATCCTCCCGTGGTGCGATTCAATGATGCTGCGACACAGTTTCAGACCGATGCCCATGCCCTCGCTTTTGGTGCTGTAAAACGCCTCGTAAATCCGCTCCAGCAGTTCATCGGGTACACCCTTGCCGCTGTCGCGAACACTGAATTCGATCACCTCCAGTGCATTGATTTTGCGGGGCAGCACCTTGAGCTCGATCTGCCGTTGCGCCACAGGCCGTTTGGCCTGCAAGATGGACTCGGCGCCGTTTTTCAGCAGGTTGATCAGCACCTGTTCGATCAGGATAGGGTCCACCATCAGCAATGGCAGGCGGGCGGCCACGTAGTGCGTCAGCCGCACCTGCTGGCGGCGCAGCTCAATGTCGGCGAGCTCCAGTGCGTTGGCCACCATGGTGGCCGCTTCGGATGGGGTGGGGTTGGGCTCGCTGCGTTTCACAAATGCCTTGATGCGCTGAACGATCTGCCCTGCGCGCTGGGCCTGGCGGGCGGTTTTTTCAAGGGCCCACAGCAGGTCTTCCTCGTTGATTTGTTTTTTCTGCAGGCGCGAGACCATGCCGTTGCAGTAGTTGCTGATGGCGGTGAGCGGCTGGTTGAGTTCGTGCGCAACGCTGGACGCCATTTCTCCCATCGTGATCAGGCGGCTGGCGGTTTGGGCGCGCTCGGCCTGCTCGGCTGCCAGTTGCTCGGCGCGGCGCCGGGCGGTGATGTCGGTCGCGATGACCATCTGGGCCAGGCGGCCATCCACCCAGGTGACGTAGCGGGAACGCACCTCCAGCCACTTGCTCAATTCGTCCACAAACACCTCGGCATTTTCGGGGCGGGCGTCGGTGAGCGGGTCGGTGGGCAAGCCGGCCAGTTCGTCCACCTGGTCCGAGTCGTCCGTGCTTTGCACGGGGGGGACGCCAGACATGTCTACCAGCTTTCGGTGGCCCAGCCCATCCATGCCAAACCACATTCGGTAGAGTTTGTTGGCAAACAGCAGTTCGTCGCCGCCCAGTGGCACCACCGATACGGCAGAGTCCAGACTTTCCAGCACGGTGGTGAACCGTTCGTAAGAGGCAGTCAATTCCTGGCGAATTCGGCGCGGCTCGGTGATGTCGGTCATGGACGTCATCCAGCCGGTCTGAACCCCGTTGGGATCGATCAGGGGTGACACGTACATGCGCGCATCGAATACCTGGCCGTTGCGCCGCCGCACGCGTACCTCGAATCCGCCCGGATTGGAGCGGCCGTTGAGCTCATCCTCCAGCCGCATGGCCAGGTTCTCGCGGTCTTCTTCGGGCCAGTAGGGAAACGGTGCGGTGCGTCCCACCAGCTCCGATTCTGTCCACCCCGTCATGCTGCAAAACGCGGGATTGACATAGGAAATTCGGCCCTGCATGTCGAGCGCGCGCATGCCTGTCAGCATGGAGTTTTCCATGGCGCGGCGAAAGTTGGTTTCTGCGACCAGTGCCTGTTGTGCCTGTATCCGGCGGCGTGTGTGCCGCCAGGTGCCCAGCAGCATCCAGAGCGTGATGGCGCTGAGTGCCCCGATCAGCCACATGAACCCGCCACCCACCATGTCTTGTGAGGTGCGGTAGCCCTGCGCCCGCAGCATCAGGCTGTTGCCCACGGGTGACACGGGCACCTCCTGTTGAATGTCCCGGCCCGCCCAAAGCAATCCGCCCAGTCGCCTCCCCGATGCAGCAGGCACCATGCCCGCAAGCAGGTTCTGGCGATCGTCGAGCAGTGCCACTGCGTAACGTGCCATCACCTCTGCCGGCACACCAAACCGCAGCAGGCCGTCGATCGAGTATTCCCCCATGACCACGCCCGAAAACCGGGCTGCGTCAGAGAGCGGAATCTGCACGAACAACGTCGCTCCGTTGCCTGTGGCGTGTTGCGGCGACGAGTAAATGGGTTGGCGCAGATCGCGTGCGAGGTCGTACGTGCCGTCTGTGTCACCGGGTGCGAGCAAATCGCCGGTTTTCCGCATGCTGCTCTCGTTCGCGCTGGGCGATGCGTGCATCGCTTTGACCACCCGGTGTTCATCCAGCCAGGTGATCGAGAGCAACTCTGGGTATTGGCTGATCAGGTTCTCGGCCTGGAAGATGAATTCTTCCTCTTCAATTTCGTGGTTGGTGATCTGGCGCGCAACCCGCATCAATTGTTCCTGGCGTTCCAGCAGCCGCAGACGCAGCCGTTGTTGTGCGTACTCCACATCACGCGTCACCGCTTCCATCTCGCGTTCGCTTTCTTCCACCCGCAGGTATCCGAAGGCGGAAAGCATCACCAGCACAAACAGCAACACCGCCACCAGCGGGCCAAGCATGGCAAAACGGTCTTGGGCGATCGGGTTCTGCCTTCTCCACCAGCGCATCCACCAGTAGCGGCGAGGCTTGCCCGTGGGTGACGGCTTTTTGTGTGTATGGGTGAGTGGCGGCATGTTGGGGCGGGCATTGCGGCGCGCGGTGCGCCTGGCCCGGGTTGGATTGTCGCCCATGCAAATTCCATTATACGAAATGAATATTTGTATGTTGAAATAAAAACAGGCTTATGAGAAACTGTTGCCTGCCAAGTTTTTGAATGCCACAACCCGGTCAAACGCACAGGAGACAAGACCATGTCCAACCCCCAGGACCCTCAAACATTGGGCGGCTCTGCCCAAGACGCAGACAGCCAGGAAACCCGTGAATGGATGGACGCGCTGTCCGCCGTCATTGAGCGCGAGGGGGGCGAACGTGCCCACTTTCTGCTGGAGCAACTGCTGGAACACGCCCGCGAAAACAGCATCGACATGCCGTTCTCTGCCAATACCGGCTATGTGAACACGATTGAGACAGATCAGGAAGAGCGTTGTCCCGGCAATATCGACATTGAAGAGCGTCTGCGCGCCTACATGCGCTGGAACGCCATGGCCATGGTGGTCAAGGCCAACCGCCACAACCCTGCAGATGGTGGGGACTTGGGCGGCCACATCGGTTCGTTTGCCTCGCTGGCCCATTTGTTTGGCGCGGGCTTTAACCACTTCTGGCACGCCGAGAGCCAAAACCACGGCGGCGACTGCCTGTACATCCAGGGCCACGTGTCCCCTGGTGTGTACGCACGCGCCTACCTGGAAGGCCGCCTGACCGAAGAGCAACTGCTGCATTTCCGCCAGGAAGTGGACGGCAAAGGCCTTTCAAGCTACCCGCACCCCAAACTCATGCCTGAGTTCTGGCAGTTCCCCACCGTGTCCATGGGCCTGGGCCCATTGATGGCCATTTACCAGGCCCGCTTCTTGAAGTACCTGCACGCCCGTGGCATTGCCAACACCGAAAACCGCAAGGTCTGGGTGTTCTGTGGCGACGGTGAAATGGATGAGGTGGAAAGCTTGGGTGCCATCGGTTTGGCCGCGCGCGAAAAGCTGGACAACCTGGTGTTTGTCATCAACTGCAACCTGCAGCGCCTGGACGGCCCGGTGCGCGGCAACGGCAAGATCGTGCAAGAGTTGGAAGGCGAGTTCCGTGGCGCAGGCTGGAACGTCATCAAGCTGCTGTGGGGCTCCAACTGGGACCCCCTGCTGGCCCGCGACAAAGACGGTGCCCTGCGCAAGCTGATGATGGACACGCTGGATGGCGACTACCAGAGCTTCAAGGCCAACGACGGTGCATACGTGCGCAAGCACTTCTTCGGCCGCGACCCCAAAACGCTGGAAATGGTGTCCAAGATGTCGGACGACGACATCTGGAACCTGCGCCGTGGCGGCCACGACCCACAGAAGGTGTACGCCGCTTATGCCGCCGCCGTGAAGCACAAAGGCCAACCCACCGTGCTGCTCATCAAAACCGTCAAAGGTTTTGGCATGGGCAAGGCCGGTGAAGGCAAAAACAACGTGCACCAGACCAAGAAGCTGACCGACGAAGACATCAAAATCTTCCGCGACCGCTTCAACATTCCGGTGCCAGACAGCGAACTGTCGAAGATTCCCTTCTACAAACCCGCCGACGACACGCCCGAAATGCAGTACCTGCACGAGCGCCGCAAGGCCCTGGGCGGCTACCTGCCACACCGGCGCACCAAGGCCGACGAGCACTTCACCGTGCCGTCACTTGACACGTTCAAGAGCGTGATGGAGCCCACGGCCGAGGGCCGCGAAATCTCCACCACCCAAGCCTATGTGCGCTTCCTGACGCAGTTACTGCGCGACCAGGCCCTGGGCCCACGCGTGGTGCCCATCCTGGTGGACGAGGCCCGCACCTTTGGTATGGAAGGGTTGTTCCGCCAGATCGGCATCTACAACCCCGAAGGCCAGAAGTACACCCCGGTCGACAAAGACCAGGTCATGTACTACAAGGAAGACAAGGCTGGCCAGATTCTGCAAGAGGGCATCAACGAAGCGGGCGGTATGAGCAGCTGGATTGCGGCTGCCACGTCGTACAGCACCAGCAACCGCATCATGGTGCCGTTCTATGTGTACTACTCCATGTTCGGCTTCCAGCGCATTGGCGACCTGGCCTGGGCGGCGGGCGACATGCAGGCACGTGGTTTCCTGCTGGGCGGCACCTCCGGGCGCACCACGCTGAACGGCGAAGGCCTGCAGCACGAAGACGGCCACAGCCACATCATGGCGGGCACCATTCCCAACTGCATCAGCTACGACCCGACCTTTGCACATGAAGTGGGCGTCATCCTGCACCATGGCTTGAAGCGCATGGTGGAAAAGCAGGACAACGTTTTCTACTACCTGACTCTGCTGAACGAGAACTACGCCATGCCCGGCCTGACCGCTGGCACGGAAGAGCAGATCATCAAGGGCATGTACCTGTGCAAGCCCGGTGCAGAAGGCGACAAACGCGTGCAACTGCTGGGCTCCGGCACCATCCTGCGCGAAAGCATTGCGGCCCAGGCCCTGCTGGCCACCGACTGGGGTGTTCAGGCCGACGTGTGGAGCTGCCCAAGCTTGAACGAGCTGACCCGCGACGGCCAGAACGCCGACCGCTTCAACCTGCTGCACCCACTGGAAACCCCTCAGGTGTCGTTTGTGACGCAACAACTGGGCGGTACCACCGGCCCCGTGGTGGCCTCCACCGACTACATGAAGGCCTACGCCGAGCAGATTCGCCCGTTCATTCCCGCCGGCCGCACCTACAAGGTGCTGGGCACCGACGGTTTTGGCCGCAGCGACTTCCGCAGCAAACTGCGCGAGCACTTCGAGGTGAACCGTCACTTCATCGTGGTGGCCGCACTCAAAGGCCTGGCCGACGAAGGCAAGTTGCCCGTGTCCAAAGTGGCTGAGGCCATTGCCAAGTACGGCATCAATGCCGACAAGGTGAACCCGCTGTACGCATAACCCATTCGGAGACAGAACATCATGGCAATCATTGAAGTGAAAGTCCCCGACATTGGGGACTTTGATGAAGTCGCGGTCATCGAGTTGATGGTCAAACCTGGCGACACGGTCAAGGCCGAACAGTCGCTCATCACCGTCGAGTCCGACAAGGCGTCGATGGAAATTCCGTCATCCCACGCTGGCGTGGTAAAGGAAATCAAGGTCGCCTTGGGTGACAAGGTGAAAGAAGGCTCGTTGGTGGTGATGCTGGAGGTGGCGGGTGAAGCCGCTGCGCCTGCCTCTACGCCAAATGTGGCTCCAGCGCCCGCCCCATCTGCCCCGGTAGCTACACCTTTCATGGGTACCGCCGAGCCCAAAGGTGAGCCCTTTGCTCCCGCGGCGGGCACTGCGCCCGTGTTTGTGCACGTGCCAGACATTGGTGACTTCAAAGACGTGGCCGTCATCGAGGTGTTTGTGAAGCCAGGCGATACCGTGAAGGTGGAGCAGAGCCTCATCACCGTCGAAAGCGACAAAGCGTCGATGGAAATTCCGTCGTCCCACGCTGGCGTCATCAAAGAGTTGAAGGTCAAGCTGGGCGACACCGTCAACATTGGCGACCTGCTGGCCATTCTGGAAGGTGCTGCGCCAGCCGCCCCAGCCAGCACTGCCGCTGCGCCCGCGCCGGTTGCTGCTGTTGTAGCCCCGGTTGCAGCGGCTGCCGCACCCGTGGCCGCCACGGCTGCCGTGGCCTTGCCAGCACACAACCCCACCACTTTGGCCGCTGGGTTGCCCCACGCATCTCCCTCGGTGCGCAAGTTCGCCCGCGAGCTGGGCGTGCCGCTGGCTGAAGTCAAGGGCACCGGCCACAAGGGCCGCATCACGCCCGACGACGTGCAAGCGTTCACGCGCGGTGTCATGTCCGGCTCCATCCAAACCACGGCCATTGCATCAGCAGTGGCTGCTGCTGTGGCCAAGGCCCCGGCAGGTGGTGGCGGGTCCGAGCTCGGCCTGATTCCATGGCCCAAGGTGGACTTTGCCAAGTTCGGCCCCATCGAGCGCAAAGAGCTGGGCCGCATCAAGAAGATCAGCGGTGCCAACCTGTTGCGCAACGCTGTGATGATTCCGGCCGTCACCAACCACGACGACGCTGACATCACCGACTTGGAAGCCTTCCGCGTCTCCACCAACAAAGAAAACGAGAAGAGCGGCGTCAAGGTCACCATGCTGGCTTTCCTCATCAAGGCCTGCGTGGCTGCGCTGAAGAAATTCCCCGAGTTCAACAGCAGCCTGGACGGCGACAGCCTGGTTTACAAGCAGTACTTCCACATCGGCTTTGCGGCCGACACGCCCAACGGCCTGGTGGTGCCTGTGATCAAAGATGCCGACAAAAAAGGCATTTTCCAGATCAGCCAGGAAATGGGCGAGCTGGCCAAAAAGGCCCGCGACGGCAAGCTGGGCCCTGCCGACATGAGCGGTGCGAGCTTCACCATCTCCAGCCTGGGTGGCATTGGCGGGCGTTACTTCACGCCCATCATCAACGCCCCTGAGGTGGCCATTCTGGGCGTGTGCAAGAGCACCATGGAACCCGTGTGGGACGGCAAGGCTTTCCAGCCACGCCTGATGTTGCCACTGAGCCTGACCTGGGACCACCGCGTGATCGACGGCGCCGCTGCGGCCCGTTTCAACGTGTACCTGGGCCAGATCCTCGGCGACTTCCGCCGGATCATGCTGTAAAGGAACCTGAACATGGCAAACATTGACATCAAGGTTCCCGACATTGGCGACTTCGACGAAGTGGCCGTGATCGAGTTGCTGGTGAAACCCGGCGACACGGTCAAGGTCGAACAAAGCCTCATCACGGTGGAGAGCGACAAAGCCTCCATGGAAATCCCGTCCAGCCACGCTGGCGTGGTCAAGGAGCTGAAGGTCGCGCTGGGCGACAAGGTCAAAGAAGGCACGGTTGTGCTGGTGCTTGAAGCTGCGGGCGACGTGTCAGAGCCAAAACAGGCTCCAGCGCAAGCTGCACCTGCGGTAGCAGCTACACCTGTTGCAGCACCTGCTGCGGCCGTGGTGGCTCCAGCCGCTGTCAGCTTTGGCGGCAGTGCTGACTTGGAGTGTGACCTGTTGGTGCTGGGCGGTGGCCCCGGTGGCTATTCAGCCGCCTTCCGAGCTGCCGACTTAGGGCTCAAAGTGGTCATCGTCGAGCGCTACGCCACGCTGGGTGGAGTGTGCCTGAACGTGGGCTGCATCCCGTCCAAAGCCCTGCTGCACGTGGCAGCGGTCATGGACGAAGTCAGCCACATGGCCGACCTGGGCGTGGACTTTGGCGCACCCGTGGTCAACGTTGACAAGCTGCGCGGCCACAAAGAAAAGGTCATCGGCAAGCTGACCGGCGGCCTGGCCGCCATGGCCAAAATGCGCAAGGTGACCACCGTGCGCGGTTACGGCCATTTTGTGGGCCCCAACCACGTGGAAGTGGAAGAAACCACCGGCACAGCACAAGAAAAGACTGGCACCAAGAAAGTGGTGGCGTTCAAAAAAGCCATCATCGCCGCAGGCAGCCAGGCCGTGCGCCTGCCTTTCATGCCCGACGATCCACGCGTGGTCGATTCCACCGGTGCTTTGGCTCTGAAGGAGGTGCCCAAGCGCATGCTCATTCTGGGCGGCGGCATCATCGGCCTGGAAATGGGCACCGTCTACAGCACGCTGGGCGCACGCCTGGACGTGGTGGAAATGATGGACGGCCTGATGCAAGGCGCTGACCGCGACCTGGTCAAGATCTGGCAGAAGATGAACGCCAAGCGCTTCGACAACATCATGTTGAAGACCAAGACCGTGGGGGCCGAAGCCACGCTCGAGGGCATCAAGGTCAGCTTCGCGCCAGCGGAAGAGGGCGGTACGGTGCCCGAGCCGCAAACCTACGACCTGGTGCTGCAAGCCGTGGGCCGCACGCCCAATGGCAAAAAGATTGCCGCCGACAAAGCCGGTGTGGCCGTGACAGACCGTGGCTTCATCAACGTCGATATCCAGATGCGCACCAACGTGCCGCACATTTTCGCCATCGGCGACATCGTGGGCCAGCCCATGCTGGCGCACAAGGCGGTGCATGAAGCGCATGTGGCTGCCGAAGTGATTGCGGGTGAACTGCAAGGCAACAAAGAGCTGGCAGCCGCAGCGTTCAACGCCCGCGTCATCCCCAGCGTGGCCTACACCGACCCCGAAGTGGCATGGGTGGGATTGACCGAAGACCAGGCCAAAGCCCAAGGCATCAAGGTCAAAAAAGGCCTGTTCCCCTGGACCGCCTCAGGCCGCGCCATTGCCAACGGCCGTGACGAAGGCGTGACCAAGCTCCTGTTTGACGACAGCCCCGAAGCGCACGGCCACGGCAAGATTTTGGGCGGTGGCATGGTCGGCACCCACGCGGGCGACATGATCGGTGAAGTGGCGCTGGCCATTGAGATGGGCGCAGACGCGGTAGACATTGGCAAGACGATTCACCCGCACCCCACGCTGGGTGAGAGCATCGGCATGGCGGCGGAGATTGCACACGGCAGTTGCACGGATGTGCCGCCTGCGCGGAAGTAGGCCAGCGACAAGCTACCCAGACAAGGCCCGAACTGGCGACGGTTCGGGTTTTTCTATGTGTACTCGGAATTGGCACCGTTTTGCAGGTTTAAGAGAGAGCACTTCCAAGCAGGTCAAGTAGGCATGCGGCCATGAAACTTCCATGCTCAAAGCCATTTTTTCCTTCAGGATGCCAGCAATCGAGCCTTGCGCTTTTGGGTTTTGAGGAGTTTGACAGCGTGTTGGTCAAACGACACAAACTCACCACCGCCGAGCAAATCACCCTCAAAAGCGATCACCCCATCGGCAAAATCACCTCCAGCCTCCAGCAGTGCCAAGCCTGCCAGCACGGCGGGTGTATGGCAAATCACTTGCCTCACTTGCAGCAGTGAACGCAAGGCATGCGTCACCTGCGTTGGGGTGTAGTGGCAGCCCCGCAAAAGCACCCACACCATCTCGCACAGCGCGGTGTTTGGCACGGCAATCAGGCTGGCTTTTTGCAAAACGTGCAGAGCCAATGCCGCCTGAGCCGGGTCGTCCTGCGTGGCAAGCCGCACCAACACGTTGGTGTCCAGCGTGACTTTCATTTTTGCTCTGCCCAGCCCTGGGTAATGACGCTGTTCATTTCTTCCAGGCTCAGTGTCTTGTTGGGTGGTGGCAAACAGCCCGCAAATGCCTCTATCCCCAGAGGCGCAACAGCCTGTAGTGCCAGCACCCCGTTTGCCAACTTGTTTACCTCAACCTGCTGCCCGGGCGCGATGCCAAGAAATTGCAACAACTCGCGCCGAAGCGTGATTTGCCCTTTGGCGGTGACGGTTAATACGGTCATAAAATGGTCCTTGTGAATGCAAAATGTAATGCTACTTTACCTTACATTGTCATTGAAATGGTGTAGTCTTCCGCCTTGCCCGAAGGCATTGAAGTGACTTTTGCAGCGATGCAGGAGGGCGCGAACGGGCGCAACGCCAGCGTTGCGGCCCCTGCACCGCAGGTGTACGACCTGGTGCTGCAAGCCGTGGGCCGCACACCCAATGGCAAAAAGATTGCGGCTGAGAAAGCTGGAGTGGCTGTGACGGACCGCGGCTTCATCAACGTCGACATCCAGATGCGCACCGACG
>JAIFMP010000077.1 GCA_020048405.1 Hydrogenophaga sp. | reverse complement strand
CAGTGTTTGGTATCTCGCGTCTTCTTTTTCCATGCCGGATACGAGTCCAAGATCACCCAATAGTTCAATCTTTATGAGGCCTGATCAATAATCATTATCTTTTCTGAGCTGCCTATGCGGCAGTGCGGCCGTGAACGGTGAGATTTATTGCGCACCTACTTTTCTGAGCTGCCTATGCGGCAGTGCGGATCGCGCCGGTATCTGTCGCCATCTTTTCATTTTTCTGAGCTGCCTATGCGGCAGTGCGGGAGCTGCTGCACGCTAACGCACACGAGAGCTGTTTCTGAGCTGCCTATGCGGCAGTGCGGGGCGGGGTTTTGCCGGGGGTGGGGTGTTGCCTTTTCTGAGCTGCCTATGCGGCAGTGCGGCCCAACAAGCTGCACAGAGGATGGGGCGACATTTTCTGAGCTGCCTATGCGGCAGTGCGGGCTAAAACAGCATATCCGCACCGATTCACCATTTTCTGAGCTGCCTATGCGGCAGTGCGGGCGCATGCCAGTGTGGGCACCCGTCATGATGCTTTCTGAGCTGCCTATGCGGCAGTGCGGTCAGCCGCAACACGCGACCACGCGACCCGCTTTTTCTGAGCTGCCTATGCGGCAGTGCGGTGGCCGTGCTCTGGCCGTGCTCTGGCCGTGCTGTTTCTGAGCTGCCTATGCGGCAGTGCGGTGGGTGCACCAGTAGGCATGGGTGCACCAGTATTTCTGAGCTGCCTATGCGGCAGTGCGGCTAAAATCGAAAGTATCTTTAGATTGTGACAATTTCTGAGCTGCCTATGCGGCAGTGCGGCACCCATGCCTACTGGTGCACCCATGCCTACTTTTCTGAGCTGCCTATGCGGCAGTGCGGGCGATGGCGGCACTGGCGGCACCGGTACGGGCTTTCTGAGCTGCCTATGCGGCAGTGCGGACAGGGAGAGCATGCTCATGGGTTTGGTACATTTTCTGAGCTGCCTATGCGGCAGTGCGGCCTCCGATACCGTATGCAGCTTCAATTGCTCTTTTCTGAGCTGCCTATGCGGCAGTGCGGATGGCTATGGCAATGGCGCTGGCTCTGGCGCTTTTCTGAGCTGCCTATGCGGCAGTGCGGATCTTGGCAAACGAGTTCATGCGCCGCAGCGATTTCTGAGCTGCCTATGCGGCAGTGCGGACCAACGACCAGATTACCAAATGGGCACTTGATTTCTGAGCTGCCTATGCGGCAGTGCGGTACGGCCCCCTGAAATCTGGCAAGCGAATGCTTTTCTGAGCTGCCTATGCGGCAGTGCGGCTCATGACACACTGGTTTTTCAACCTGGCGCTTTTCTGAGCTGCCTATGCGGCAGTGCGGGCCAGTTGGCTGGCCATCATCAAAATGTTCCATTTCTGAGCTGCCTATGCGGCAGTGCGGGGCAGATCAGCACGCCGTAGTGGTCGTACTCATTTCTGAGCTGCCTATGCGGCAGTGCGGGCTGACTGGAATCAACTCGCAAACACCCGTCATTTCTGAGCTGCCTATGCGGCAGTGCGGTTCCTTCGGCCCGATGGTGTGTTCGTCAAGCATTTCTGAGCTGCCTATGCGGCAGTGCGGGTGATGCTGTCATCGACGCGCTGGGTGATATCTTTCTGAGCTGCCTATGCGGCAGTGCGGGCATTGGGGGACCGATGTCCTTCAGCCCAACTTTTCTGAGCTGCCTATGCGGCAGTGCGGGCAGTCTTGCTGGTGCTGGTCATCAGCGTCCATTTCTGAGCTGCCTATGCGGCAGTGCGGGCGTTCACGCCGGGACAGTTGAATCGGTTGAATTTCTGAGCTGCCTATGCGGCAGTGCGGAATGCAGCCCTCAGCGCCCTGCGCGGCGCTGTTTTCTGAGCTGCCTATGCGGCAGTGCGGGCTTCATTCACGACATACAGGCCGCCCGCGATTTTCTGAGCTGCCTATGCGGCAGTGCGGCTGTTTCCATGTATTCCCTATATCTGCCCTTTTTTCTGAGCTGCCTATGCGGCAGTGCGGAAATAGCCGGGGCTAAGCACATACGTCATGCTTTTCTGAGCTGCCTATGCGGCAGTGCGGTGCTTGACGGGCAGCGTGTTGCTTGGCTGCTTTTTCTGAGCTGCCTATGCGGCAGTGCGGACAGCTACACCATCACCATCAAAGACGCGCCATTTCTGAGCTGCCTATGCGGCAGTGCGGGCCTGTGTGCCTGCCGTGCCTGCCGATGTGCTTTTCTGAGCTGCCTATGCGGCAGTGCGGGGCAACACCCGGCAGCTGGAGCGCCTGGTGGATTTCTGAGCTGCCTATGCGGCAGTGCGGCCTTCGCGATGTTGGCTTTTTGGGCCGGTACTTTTCTGAGCTGCCTATGCGGCAGTGCGGTCTTCGGCCACGGTGGTGCCTGCGCCCAGCATTTTCTGAGCTGCCTATGCGGCAGTGCGGAAAGACTTTGCCAAAGTGCTGCGCGACACCGTTTTCTGAGCTGCCTATGCGGCAGTGCGGACCGTCTGCAACGTGATTCATGGTGCAAAAAATTTCTGAGCTGCCTATGCGGCAGTGCGGCGGGAGGAGCTTGGGAGGCTTCTTTTTGGGCTTTTCTGAGCTGCCTATGCGGCAGTGCGGAACACGAGGCATATTAACGACGAACCGAAGCTTTTCTGAGCTGCCTATGCGGCAGTGCGGTATACCCATTCAGGGCCAAATGATTGATACCAAAAGAAAAACTGGCTTGAAATCGGTTTTGACCCTTTTTCTCGCTAATTCAGCAAGTCTTTGATTTTGAAAGAATTTTTTTGTTCCCTCAAAAAAGGGTCAAAACCAGGGTGCCGAAGCACCCAGGCTCAGGCCGTAGGTGCTGAAGCCCCCGGCCTGAGGCTCTGGGGCCAACGGGCCATGGCACACAAACAGCCGAAAAGACTGGCCGGTGCTGCTGCTGCGCACAAATACCGAAGGCAAATCTGCGAGTTGGCTGGCCGTGTCGGGTATGCGCTGGGCGGCTTCTTCGGCGGTCAGGTTGTGCCGCCGCATCAGGCGGCGGCGCAGGCGCTCGGGGCTGCTTTGGGTTTGCACGCGCTTCACCTGCCGGTGTTGCACCTGACTGGGCACGGGGCTGGCGGGGGTCAGGTCCAGGTGGTCGCGCATGCCTTTGAGCCAGTCTTGGCCCATCAGCTGGCCCAGCGCGTCGGCGCTGCCGTGCAGCCGCAGGCGGTTGCCCAGCCACCGGTCGTTGTGCGCCGGAAAGCTCACGCCGATGTCACCCTTGCCGTGCGCCACCAGCCCCTTGTGCAGGCGGGCGTACAAGGCTCCCATGAGTTGGCTAGACGGAAAGTCTTCATCTGGCCGCACGTCAATGTCCACGAAGTGGCTCAAGGTGGTCATGGTGTCAGCCCTTGTCAGCGTCGCCAAACACACCGCCGCGAACCAGGGTGGCCATGACAAAGTGCTGCTGCTCCAGCGCCGGGGCCTGGCCCTTGGTGACCCAGTTGTCGAACAGGCTGTAGAAGTCTTCCTTGGCCTTGGGCTGGCGGTAGGCCTTGCCCTGGGTGGTGACGGAGCCGTAGGGCTCGACGGCGATGGGGCCGTTGTCGGCTGCGCCGCTGTACCAGGTGTCGATGGTGCGGATGGCGTTGCCCAGCTTTTGCGAGTGCATGCCCGCCACGCCGTTGACGTGGTACAGGGTTTTGCTTTTGCCTGCCTTGTCTTTGTCGAGGATCAGCTCTTGCGAGGGGTACACCTCCTGGCCCGCCCCCATGCGCACAAAGGCGGTTACTTGCAGCAGCACATGGCCCTGGCCCGCCAGACCCTGCGCCAGCAGGGCGGCCACGGCGCTCAAGTCGGTACTTGCAGTTTCAGGAGCATCAAAGCCACGCAAAGAAAGCGACAGAGCATCAAAAGACCATATATTTTCTGGTTTGCCATCAACCAGGCGCGCCACCTGCACCTCGATCTGCTCGGCCCCCAGGCGGTTGCGCCACAGGAAGCGGCCATTGGCCAGGTTGGCTGCGTAGCGGCGGGCCAGCTCGGCAAAGCCGTGGGTGACCACGTAGGCATCCACCGTGTTTTTCAGGGCACTTTGGTACTCGGCACTGTTGCAGGCCGACGGCGTGCCCGCGCCGCCCAGCACGCGCAGCGTGAAGCTGACCTTGAGTGTGTCGGCCTCGGCGGGCAGCATGGCCACGTCCACGGTTTGCAGGTTGGGGTTTTCGATGGCAGCGTCGAGCTTGGCCGGGTCTTGGTCTTTGGTTTTGAGCCGGTTGGAAATGGTGCCGCGCACCGACTTTGCGTTGATGGTGACGGGTTGCCAAGCATGTGACTGTGCTCGGTCGGCCCAGGTGCCTGCGGCAAACAGGGCATCAGACGGGTCCAGCTTGCGCTCGAACGCGAGGACAGAGGCGGTTTTGATAGTGTTTGTAGTTGCCATGGGGTTGCTCCTTGAGGGTGGGGTTTCAGTCGATGTAGTCGTCAGGGTTGAAAGCGTCGGCATCAGCTTCTCCGGCGGCGACTGCGGCCACAGGTTTGAAGTGATTGACGCAGCGGTAAAGCTTGCTGGTTGCGTCGTGGCTGGTGTGCCACAGCAGGTCGTGCGTGTCTTGCAGGCGGTGGGGGCTGATCCACTGGCCGATGGAATACACGCTTTCCACAAACCGGAAGGGCACCGCCGGGTCGCGCACACCGGCCACGCTGCCGGGGACGTGCAGGTCAGACAAAGCTGCGAAGCCCACGGGCATGGGCACTAGCCAGCCGGGGCGGCTGTCGGTGGCCCAGTCTGCGGGGATGGCCGGGGCGGCCTCCGTAGCCTCGGTTGCCTGAGTGGCCGAGGTCACCGGGGCGGGCATTGCGGCCGTGCTGGCAGCACTGGCGAGGTCGGGCTGGCGGCGCGTGGCGCGGTGGTTGATACGCGACAGGTCCAGCCAGGCATCCAGCAGGGTGGCCTGGGGCTGGCGGGTTTGCAGTTCGGCCCAGCGGGCGTGCAGCAAGTCGTCGCGCAGCACCAGGGCAAAGCCGGGCAGCCAGCGGCGGCGCATGCGTTTGAACTGGCTGGCGCGGGTATCGGCCTGCGCCGCCAGCAAGCTGAGGCGCGCGCGCGGCGGGCGCTGAAACTGCCCCGGCAAGGGCGGCATCACACTGCCCCCGGCCAGCCGCATGCCCGCCACCAGGTGGCCGATGTGCGCAGCCAGCTCGGCCCGGGCGCTGTCGTCCAGGTAGCGGTGGGCCAGTTCGGCTTGCAGCACCAGGGTGACGTCCAGGTGGACGCGCCCTTCTTCCACGATGGCGGCAGTGCTGCCGTCAGCCAAAACGGGGTTACGTGTGAGGGCAAAGCTGCGGGTGTAGCCGCCTTGGGTCACCTGTGCCTCAAAGCCGTGGCAGATCACGCCCACGCCCTGGAAGGCGATGCCCGCCTCTGGCCCCAGGCGGCGGGCCAGCGCCGCCATGAAGCCTGTGAAGGCGCTGATGGCCGGAAAACCCCAGGTCAGCGGGCTGGAGATGGCGTTGGCGTTCTGCACGCGCAGCCGGGGCAGCTCCAGCAATGCTTGATGGGTGGGGGCGGCGAGGTCTGTCGTTTCGTGGGTGGTGTCACTCTGCATCGCAGCTCTCCCGTTCTTCGGCTTCAATCTGCGCCAGCATTTCTGTGCGCCAGGCGGCAAATTCCGGGTCGCCCACGGGCAGTGGCGGGCGCATTTGGGCGTTGAGCCAGGTGGAAAAGGCAGCGCTGATGCGCTCGGCCACATCGGTGGGCGGGTTGCGGCTGAACTCGGCATCGGCCTGGGCGCAACCTGCGGGGTCCAGCCAGCGGGCGTACAGGTCGCTCAGTGCGCAGTCGGGCTGCTGGCTCCAGCCGGGGGGCAGGCTGCGCAACTCGGCACGGAGCTGCAAAAACTCATCGATGAGCGTGTCCACCAGCGCGGCGCGGCGCTGGCGGGTGGCCAGGTTGCGGGTGGGATCGGCCTTGAGAAAGGTCAGCAGGTCGCGCAGCGCGGCCTTCACGCCGGGGCGGCGGCTGTAGCGGGGGAACATGGATTCGCTGCCCAGCAGGGGCTTCAAGTCCATGCTGCGCCACACCGGCGGCAGAGAGGCCAGCAGGCTGTTGTTGCCCCGGCGTTCGCTGTTGAGCTGGCTGATGTTCTGCGGCTTGGTGCCGCCCAGTTGCTGCACCGCCAAATGGGGGTACTCGCGCACCGGTCGCTCGCTGTACAGGCCGTCTTTTCGGGCGGCGCGGGCGGCCTTGGCTTCTTCGCTGAAGCGGTCGTCTTGCAGCGTCTCAAACACCTTGTGCGCCAGCGAGCTGGCATACAGCGGGGCCAGCAGGTGGTAGTTGGCATCGGCGTGCACGTTGGTGCCCACGGGCCAATACAGCTGCTTGGCCAGGGTGTGCGATGCCAGCTGTCCGCGTGGTGCCGTCAGGCTGGCAAACGCGGCCATCCACGCCAGGGCCTGGGCGAGGTCGCCGCTCAGGGCATGCGCCAGATCGGCATCGCCAGCGACAGCCAGCGCAAGCAACGATTGGCCTTCATGCTCCAGTTTCAGGAATTTGTACACATCCAGCGCGGCGGCGTTGCCCACCACGTCACCCGCAAAGTCAGCACCCAGGCAATGGCTGCCCACCACAGGCACAGCAGCCAATGTGGCGGGCGGGCAATACAGGTTGGTGCCTTTGGCATCGGGGTGAATGGGCTTGAGCGAGTGCGTGACCGCCTGAATCTGGCTGGCCCGCCGGGCGGCATCGTCCAACCAGGTGGCGGGTTGGAACTGCTGGAGCAGCTCTTGCCGTTTGGGGTCATCGGGGTCAAATTTGTCGAGCTTGCTGGTTAGACGTTCGGCCAGAAAGGCGGAAATGAGCGAACGCAACGCAGCTTGACGATCGGTTTGAATCGTTTGCATGGGGGTAAACATTCTTGAGGTGGCCAAGCAGCCACCGATAAAATGCCCCTCGGAAACGTCCAAGGGGCGCGAAATGGGGCAAGCAACACTTGCCGGGAAACTATCTTCTTGTCATGGTTTGCTGCGTCACATTCGTACCCTCCTTCGAGAAACCAACCGTTCTCGTCGGTCGCCTTGCCTGCTACAGCTATTGGCGTTGCCATCGAATACCGGATGAGGGTCCAAGCTCATCCGGTATTTTTCTTGCCGCGATTGTCTCACCTATCAATTGAGTTTGTAAATATATTTTTTGAGCTCAGTTATCGCGTCCGAATCCTCCAGCTCCTACACTTCACACAACTGCCGCATAGGTAGCTCAGAAATATCAATCGAGGTTGTACATCCTTCACTGCCGCGTAGGCAGCCTAAAAGGGCCGACATGAAGTCGGCCCTTTTTTTGTTGCGAAAACTATTTTCTTCTTGATATATAGATAGGTTTTGCAACAAAATTCATCAATGAGCACTTCACAACCGTCAAGCCCACAGCAAACCGTGCTGGCCCTTGCCAGCCAGCGCCCTTTGCTGCGGGCGAGTGATCTGGCTGCGTTGAATGTGCCCACAGTCACCCTCACGCGGCTGGTGGCGGCGGGCAAGCTGCAACGGGTGGCGCGGGGGCTTTACAGTTTGCCGGGCCAGCCGATGCATGAGCACCGTTCGCTGGCCGAGGTGGCGCTGCGGGTGCCGCGTGGGGTGGTGTGCCTGCTGTCGGCGCTTCGGGTGCATGGCATGGGCACCCAGGCCCCGTTCGAGGTGTGGCTGGCCATGCCGCACCACATGCCCGTGCCGCGCTTGGGGCAGCCTGCCCTGCGGGTGGTGCGCATGTCGGATGCCACACGCAGCGAAGGCGTGAAGCACATTGCCATCGACGGGGTGGATGTGCCCGTGTTCAGCGCCGCCAAAACCGTGGCCGACTGCTTCAAGTACCGGCACAAAATCGGCCTGGATGTGGCCCTGGAAGCCCTGCGCGATGGCTGGGCCAGGCAACTGTTCACCATGGATGATCTGTGGCACCACGCCACGCTCAACCGCGTGGCCCAGGTGATGCGCCCTTACCTTGAAAGCCTGACCGCATGAGCCGCAACCTGGCTGCCTCCATCCGCACCCGGCTCAAACAGCAGGCCGATGCCACCCGGCAAGACTTCAACCTGACGCTTACCCGCTACGGCTTGGAGCGGCTGCTGTACCGCCTGTCGGTATCTCCGCACGCGCAGCGGTATGTGCTGAAAGGCTCGCTGCTGTTTTGCGTCTGGTACGACCAGCCTCACCGCCCGACCCGAGATGCCGACTTGCTGGGGTTTGGCCCTTCCGATGTGGCCACGGCCATTGCCACTTTCCAGCAGTTGTGTGGCATGGCGGTGGACGATGGGCTGGTGCTGGATGCCAGCTCGGTACAAGGTTCCGTCATCCGCAAGGAGGCGGGGTATGGGGGCGTGCGCATCGACCTGCAAGCCACGCTGGACGGTGCGCGCCTGACGCTGCAAGTGGACATTGGCTTTGGCGATGCCATTTGGCCTGAGCCAGAACCCATTGCTTACCCCGTGCTGCTGGCCGACTTGCCTGCACCGAAGTTGCGGGCCTACCCCAAGCACAGCGTGGTGGCTGAAAAGTTTCATGCCCTGTGTGTGCTGGGCATGGTCAACTCGCGAATGAAAGACTATTTCGACCTGTGGGTGTTGCTGGGCGATGCCTCGCTGGATGGAGCACAACTCAGGCAGGCGGTGCAAGCCACATTTGACCGCCGACAAACACCCCTGCCCACCGTTCAACCTGCAGGGTTGAGTGTGGCTTTTGCCACCGATTCCCACAAGCAGGCGCAATGGAAGGCGTTTTTGCGCAAGAACAAATTGCCCGCGCTTGGATTGCCGGATGCGGTGGAACGGCTGGAGGCAGCACTGCGCCCGGTGTGGATGCAAACGAACGAAGCTCACCCCGCCCACGCCGTGAACCCCAGCGCGGGGTGAAAGCGCCAGCCACCACCGCTCTCTTTGACGTAGCGCAAAGTGACGCCACCAAAGCGCCAGGCACAGTTTTCGATTGAAATTTCCATGCTGGCAGCCAGCGAGTGCAGCGCGGCCATGTAGTCGGTCTGGCCCCAGGGGGCAATGCCGGGGCCTTGCACCTGTTCATCGGGAATGCGGTGCTCCAGGTGCGCGGATTCAATGGCGGTGGTGCGGTGGTGGCCACCGGCTGATGTGCCGGGTGCGGGCACCAGCAGCTTGAGCATGTGGTCACTGCCATCGTCGTTGGGCACCAGCACCACGTCTTCGGTGGGCGTGGTGTCGTGGCGGAACGGCTGCTGCTGGGGCAACACGGCGGTCAGCAGTGCATCGGCCACAGGCAGGTGCCACCAACTGGCGGCGTTGAGGCGGGTGGCGCTGGGCTGCATGGTGGCCTGCATGCGGGCGTGCTCCAGGTCCACCAGCCGGTCTTTGGGCTTGAAGTCGGGTGGTTCCGAGGGCAGCAGGCGGGGGCGGGCATCGACCACATCGCACTCGTGCGGGCGCAGCAAGGTGTGCAGGTCGTGGCTGTTCAGCAGTGTGTTGTCGGTTTCAAAGCCAGGCTTACAGAACGCGGGCTGGTTGGGGCGTTGCCAATGGCGCAGGTTGGTGGCCAACACGCTCAGGTTGGGGCTGGTGCACGCCCCAACCCGGTGGCGGCGCACGCGGCCCGCCAGTTGAATGAGCGAGCGCATGGAAGAGGGTTCGACCACGGCCCAGTCGTAATCGTGGTCACGGCCTACCTCGGTGACGGGCGAGCCGAGGACGATGAACAGGTGGTCAGGCTCGGGATGCGCATCAATGCGCTGGCGGATGTCCGGCAGGCTGAACACGGCATCTGGCTGGCGGCGGTTGAGGGCCAAGTCCAGCTGCTGTTCGATGGCCGAGCGCAGCAGCAGCGGGTATTGCGAATGGTAGGTACACAGGTGAATGCGCACGCCCTGGGGTGCGCCCTGCTGGTACAGCGCCAGCGCCACGTTCACCAGCGGCTCGATGTTGGCCATGCGGATGAGGCCGAAGCTGACGCGCTTGCCACCGCCGGTGCTGCTGTGTGGGTCGATGCTGTGGTGCCGCACATGCAGCGCCAGTGCAGCTTTGCAGGCCAGCTGGGCAAAGCGGGCGGGATGGTCGCGCGGGGGGAGCTTGCCCATATCCAGCAGGATCAGGTTGGCGCGGCGGCGCACTTCGCGCTCGGCGGCCTGGGCCAGGTGCTGGGTGCGCCGGGTGGCGAAGAGGTGGTGGGCGCTGGCAAATGTTGTGTTGTCTGCGCAGTCGGCGGTGTGGGTGCCGAATTCGTCCACCCACAGGCAGCAGATGGCGGGTGATGCGGGAACCGAAACGCCGGGGCGCTGGCCCCGGTTGCAGGCGAATTGCGTGCGGCCTGCCTGGTAGGCGGCAAACAGGCCAGCCACCAGCGCCGGGGGCAAGGTGGCGGACGACAGCAGCACGCGGCTGCCCAGCAGCCCGGCCCAATGCACCAGCCGGGTGAGGGCGGGCAGGTCGGCCAGGTCAAAGTCGTCGGGCTCGTCCAGCACCAGGTCGCCGCTCATCAGCCGCAGCATGGGAGCAATCTGGCGGCCTCCGCGTTGGCTTTCGGTGGCGGGGGTGAGGTGGTCGATGGTGCACACAAGCAACGGGGCCACCAGCAGTTTGGCGGCTTGCGGGTCGTGCAGCACGCGCTGCAACACGGGGTGGGCTTCGTGGTTGCCTTCAAACACCACATGGCCGTCTTCTTCCAGCAGCGCCTGGGTGGAGGCGGAGCCGGTCTGCTCGGCCATGCGCTCGTGGTGCTCGAACAGCGCACGGCTGGCGCTGCCGCCCACGCGAATGGCCAGCTCGTCATCGGCCAGGCCCAGCAGGTCACGGAAGGCCCGCCCGGTTTGCAGTGTGAGGGTGCGCAGCCCCATGGCAAAAGCGCAGCGCATGCCCTGCGCGGGGTCGGCCAGCGCGTACATGACGCGAGCGTTGCCCAGGGTTTTGCCGCACCCGGTGGAGGCCAGGTTGACGACGAATGCGCCGTGCTGTGCGCTGCGCGCGCGTAGGCTGGCGGCCAGGTCGGCGGCTTTGTCCTGCCAACGGAAGCGTTCGTCTGTGGCCCGCTTTTTGAGCGGCCTGCACTCGCCCAGGTGGGGCAAGTGGGTTTCAAATTTGGGCAGCGCGTGGGTGACGGTGGCGCTGTGCCGGGCCACGCCCAGCAGGTGCTCGTCCAGCGTTTGGTTGCGCTGGTGGGGGTCGCAGTGGCCACTTTTTTGGGCGTGGCAGTGCCGGGGCACGCTGTCGTGGGTGTTGGCAAACAGGGGGTAGTCTGTTTGCCCTGGAACCCGTCCGGCCACGGGCTGGCCCGTTGCTTTGTCCAGACCCAGGCTGGAGTAGTGGTGGTCGGCCAGCATCAGGCTCAGGCGGGCGATGTGCATCACATACGGGTTGCCCAGCCAATCACCCTTGCCCGGCTGGGCACGCAAGGTCAGCAGGCGCTGGGACAGTTTGGATGCCTGGTGGCGCCACGCATCGGTGGTGATTGGCAGGCCGTGCTGGTCAAAGTCCCAGTACAGCGGCAGGTGGTGGTCAGGGTCGTCGCCGTCGATGCGTTCGTTCCAGTCGGCACCCACTTGCTCCAGAACGCGGTGCAATGTGTCCGGGCTGCCCACCCAGGCCACTTTGTTGCCGAGCCGGTGGCCAGCCTCTTTCTGGTCGTCTTTGGCTGGGGCCACGGGCAGGCGGTGGTGAGTCAGCACCAGCCAGCCCACGGCCTGGGCCAGCGGGGCGTGGGCCAAGCGGGAAAAGGGCTGCTGCACATTTGAATCCATGCCATCCCGTTGCAAGCGGCCAGCTTGCCAATCCAGCCACGCGGCATCGTCTTCGGGTGTGGGGTTGGCCAGGCGGGCGAGCCAGGTGGCGTCGTCATCGTTACCCACAAAGGCCTCGAACAGCCGCAGTGACACCCATTCGTGGCGGTACTGGTTGCGTTCGGTCAGCTCACCGCGCAAGCGCATCTGGAACGCGCGGCTGGCTTTGCCCAGGTCGTGCAGCAGCGCGGCCAGCCCGGCCAGCAGGTGAATGTCTTGGCCGGTGTGCCAGTCGTTCTCATCGTTGCCACGCAGCACGTTGCGCGCGGTGGTGTTGGTGGGCACCGCACCCTGCGCGTTGAAGCGGCTGCGGTCGCCCACCACCCACAGCAGTTCGCTGTGGTCCAGCCCGCGTATCCAGTGGCATGCCACGGCGGTGTTTTTGCGGGCGCTCTGGCGCAGCAGGCGGCGCAGGGTGTCCAGGCCGTCGCGGGTGATGGGTGTTGCCCAAGTGCGCTCGCCGCGTCGTTCGGCAAACTGGTCGAGGATGCGGCGGGTTTGGGTGAGTGCCTTTTTTCCGCACTCCGAAATAAACAGCACGTTCATGATGCTGGTCCTGCGGAAGGGGCTGATTTTTCTTCGAGTTCCGGCAATGAAACTGGCTGCCCCGCTTGAGCCGTCTCGGCCATGCGCCCCACCTTGAGCGCGATGGCCTTGAGCGAATCGATCATGAAGTCCAGCGCCTCGGTGCGGGTAAGGCGCTCGATGCACTGGATGCGAAATTCCTGCTCCGAGTGCCCTTTCATGGCCGACACAAAGGCCTGCGGCAGGATGAGGGCATCTTTCACCAGGTCGGCCACGTCAAACACCAGCCCGCCCCGGCGGGTTTTGCCGTGTAGCACGGCCAGGCCGTGGGGCAAGCCCAGCACCCAGGTGGCGGTGGCGGCCAGCCCGTAGGCCAGGTAGTTGCCGTGGTCCAGAAACTGGTTGGCGGTGTCGGTGCTGTCGCCACGCTGGCTGCGGGTGAAGTCGCCGTAACGGGTGGCCTGGGCTGCCAGCTTGTACAGCTGTTTGGTCAGACGGGCTTCTTCGGTCAGCAGCTGGGTGGTGTCGGCCGCGTTGCGAATGGCTTGGGCCGATGCTGCCAGCAGCGCGCCGACATCGCCCCCCCAACCGTCCTGGGCGCGTTTGCTGTCCGCGCGCCACTGCTCGCCTAGGAGTTGCAGCCGTGTAAGCTGGAATTCACGCGCGGCCTGCAGGCGCAGCGCATCGTCAAACCAGAAGCGGACCCAGTGCTGCAGGTACTCGGTGGGGCGGTACTCGCTCTGGGGTTGTAACCAGGCCACCTCCAGCTCGAACTCTGTGCAGGCAAACAAGGGTGTGCCACCCCCGCCACAAAACCCCACCAACACACCCGCCTTGGCCAGCTCGCGCATGGCAGCCTGGGTGATGGAGGTACCGGTGCCCAGCAGCACTGTGGTGGTGTTGGCGATAGGGATGTTCCAGTACAGCGACTGTTTGCCCTTTTCTGTCACGTACTCCACCCGGCCACCATTGACCAGCACTCGGCAATGCTCCAAGTAGTAGATGTTGGCCCGCTTGGAATGCAGGATTGATTTGAGATCGCTGGCGTGAATGTCGTGCACGAGTCACCTGTTTCGAAAAGGCATTTTGAATGCCTCTTGCAAGGTAAGTATGTATTCAGGTCCAACGTGACGGGTGATTCCGGCGAAGGTGGCAGCCGTCGCCCGCAGCGCGTGCAGCCCCATGTTCTCCCCGGTCATGCCCTGCGCTCTAAAAACCAATTCGACAGAGTGAAGGAAAAACACGTCTTCAACGTAACGGAACACGTGCCCATGAGGTGTAGTTCGGCAAGACAACCCTTCACTGGACTCTTGTCAGCATGTCCCCCAAAACCACATGCCTGATGGCACGCAGCAGGTGTCGCTCGGCGGCCATCTTGGTGTCTGGTGGCGGCCCCATCCACCCCGGCTCGGCGTACTCGGACTCCATTTGCGTCATCAGTTCATCAGCAGCGGCGGCCAGCTTGCTCACCAGGCGTGAGACTTCGCGCTCTGCCGTTCCCAGTGCCACGCCCAGTTGAATGCCGGTATCAACCAGCTTTTGCCGGGTGACATCGCCAAAGGTGGCCGCGCCTGCCACCGGCATGGCCAGGGGCTCGTTTGGCCAAATGGCTTGTTCGTCAGCAAACGCCCTTGTGTGATACACCGCCGTGCACAGCAGGTCATAAAACGGTGCCACCCTGATGCCCTGCGCATCCACCATGAACGACATGTTCTTCAGGTGGCAATCCGAGTTGCCCACCAGTGTGTTGAACACGATCCACTGAAACACCGCCAAGCGTGCTGCTGCCTTGTTTCTGCACAAACCGATCAGGCGGTTGTTGTTGCACCCCACGATGAAGCAAGGCGGCACGCGGATGCCTTTGGCCACGTCCATGCTTACCGCAGATCAGCCCATTGCCTTGTTCGAGGGGTTGCTGCGTGCCCAGACCTGCTGGTGCGCGTGGCGCAGCGGGTACTGGATGCGTACTTTCCGCCCACGCTGCACGCCGACACTTGCGCATTGGCAACGTGTCTGCCGGGCTGGAGGCGGCGCACATCCAGTGGCACACCGCTGGCGGGCCGGATGTGGAGGCCAACGGCCTGTCGCTCTGCGCCTTGCACCACAAGCTGTTTGACCTGGGAGCGTTCACGCTGGAGCCCGTGGCCTGCGCATCGTCTTCAGCCGCCACGCCATTGCGGGCTCCAAGGGCCTGAGCGGCGAGCTGAAGCACCACGGCCAGTCGCTGCTGCGCCCCCAGTCACCCGACCTGCTGCCGGGGCCTGAGTTCATTGCGTGGAACCAGCACAACGTGTTCAAGACCCAGGCGCGGGTTTGACTGTGAATTCACAAGCCAAATAGGCCTCTGGCGCTTTATTGGCTTCATAGTTTGCTACGTATTTCTTGATCGCACAGGTAGTCCCCGCTTTTGGGCCGAACGCGTGGTCATTTGGTGCTGCACAGCGAATCCGCTAGAGTCCGCTCATGGCTCCAACTGTTGTCCGCGACGGACCATTTCGGTTGTTTTTCTTTTCGCGTGAAGAGCAACGCATTCACGTTCATGTGGCACACCCGGACGGTGAAGCCAAGTTTTGGTTGACCCCAATTGTTCATCTGGCCACATCCACGGGCCTGTCGCCTCGCCAGATCGTAGATGCCCAAGCAGTTGTTCAGACGCACATCAAGGAAATCGAAGATGCATGGAATCACCACTTCGGCGGCTGAAGTCACAAACATTTCTCGCCATGGCTTCTGGGTGCTGCTGGGCGACGAAGAGTTGATGCTGCCTTACGACCTGTTCCCTTGGTTCAAGCAAGCCACGGTCGAGCAGATCACCCATTTAGAACACCCCACCCCTGACCACCTTTACTGGCCAAGCCTGGATGTCGACCTGTCTTTGGAATCCATTCGTCGCCCGCATGATTTCCCGCTGATGTCACGTTGAAGAGCTGGACTGCGGACAACGCTGCTGCGCCCCCAGTCACCCGACCTGCTGCCGGGGCCCGAGTTCATTGCGCGGAACCGGGACAACATGTTCAAAATCCCGGCGCGGGTTTGACAGAGGGGTTATAAGAAAAGTATGCCTCTGGCGCTTTATTGGCGTCATAGTTTGCTATTGATTCAATCTGGCTCGTGACATCAATCACTCAGTAGCGCCACATATGCCTCGTAAACCAGCCCCAGGTCTTGCAACAGCTTGACGGCGGCAGTAGCGGTGGGAAAGGTGGTGTCCAGCCGCTGGCGCACCTGTTCGATGGAGAAGCGTGGCATGGCGGGCAGCAGCTCGAACAGGCGCAGGCTGGCGGTGGTGGCCTTGGGTGTTTGCAGCAGGCGGCGGCGGTCTGCGTTGATGAGGCTGGCCAGCGAGACGATGCTGCGCTCGGCCTGCTCGGCAGCCACAGCCACGCCCTCCAGAAAAAAGGCCACCCAGCCCTCCCAGTCGCCATCGGTGCGCACGGCACCCAGCCGACGGTAGTACTCGGCCTGGTGTTGTTTGAGGAAACCGCTCACGTACATCAGGGGCTCGGGCAGCAGGCCCCATTGTTCGATGAGCGCCGCAATCAGCAACCGGCCCATGCGCCCGTTGCCATCCAAGAAAGGGTGAATGGTTTCAAACTGCACATGCACCAGCGCAATGCGCACCAACGAGGGCAATCTGGATGCGTTGTTGTCGGCGTCGGCCAGCGGTGGGTGGATGAAGCGCTCCATGTCGGCCAGCAAAGCGGGCACCTGCTGGGGAGGGGGCGGCACAAAAACGGCGTTGCCGGGCCGGGTGCCGCCAATCCAGTTTTGCGATTGACGCAACTCACCGGGTTGCCGCCCGGCCCCGCGCACGCCGTCCATCAGCAGGCGGTGGGCCTGGCACAGCAAGCGCACGCTCAGTGGCAGGCCGTCGGGGCTGCGGAGCTGGCTTTGCACATGGTGGAAGGCGCGCAGGTAGTTGGTGACTTCTTCCACATCGTCGGGGTTGGCCAAGGTTTGGCCTGCTTCGTTGTTGAACAGGTCCACCAGCGTGGCCTGGGTACCTTCAATTTGCGAGGTCAGTAACGCTTCTTTGCGGATGGCGCTGTACAGCAGCCAGTCCACCGACGGCACCAGCCCTGCCACCCCAGCCAACCGTGCCAGGGCCATTTCGGCCGCGCGGTTGGCCGGGGCGAAATCGGCGGGGTTCAATGTGGGCGCAGTGGGTGGCAATGGTGCGGGCACAAAGGCGCGCACGGCTTCACCCGTGGTGGTGGATGTGATGTAAGTGCCTGTGATGCGCGGAGCCATGGCGAGTATGAAAATAAGTTTGAATAACCAGGCAACAAATTAAAGCATGCTTTAGTGTGCGCCCGCTCAACTCAAGTCGGCTTGCATGGCGGCGTGCCGCTGGCTGCTGGGCTGCAACCGCTTGCCACGGCCCGGCTGAACAGGGGGCGCGCGTCATATGGGTGACGTGGGCTGTCGTTTGCCCCATGGCGCGGCCCGGCGCTTCGTGTGACCATGTTTGCTGCCTCGCCCACCCGATCAACCCACTCCATCCGCTGAACATGACACACCACCCGCGCAACGCACTGGGCCTGATGGGCGGCACATCACTGTTGTTTCTGGCGGGCTGCGCCAGTGGGCCAAGCACCCCGCACCATGCCGCACCGCCCCAAACTTCGGTGGAACAGGCGCCTGTGGCGCAGGCCTGCCCGGCTGGGGTGCCCGAGGGCGCCCGCTGCCTGCGGGGGCAAGACTCTGCCAAGGCGCATTACCTGATCGTGACGCCCGCCAAGTGGAGTGGTGTGCTGGTGGTGCACGCGCACGGCGGCCCTTCGCTGGGCGAGCCCAAAACCAC